>JAAUYW010000144.1 GCA_014804915.1 Desulfovibrio sp.
ACTACACTCAACGTGGTCATTAGTCACCCTAAACATTCTCTTATTATCTATACTTTCTTTTGCTCCTTTCTCATTATGATTGCATTTTATCTTCCATCCGGTTTCCTTCCCATGGAAGATCAGGCAAGAACGTTCGCAACTGTAACATTGCCAGCAAACTCTAGCCTGGAAAGAACATCAGATATGCTTTCCAATATGGAAAAATATTTCATGGAAAATGAAGATGATGTTGTAGAAAATATCCTTACAGTTGTAGGCAGAGGTTTTAGCGTAAATGGACAAAATACCGGAGCCCTATTTATCAAATTAAAAGACTGGGCACAACGTGATACTCCCGATCATCAAATTTCATCTATTCTTAAACGCGCAAGAGAGCATTTTCATGGTATGCCTCAAGCCTCCATAAATGTTTTTGCGCCGCCGGCAGTACCTGAGCTTGGCAATGCCCAAGGTTTTGATTTCATTCTTCAGGATCGCGGGAACATTGGATATGAGCATCTTGTTAGTGCAAAAAATGATTTCATGGCTAATATGAAAACTAACCCACATCTTGCAAATATACGTATTGCGGGACTGGAGGATGTTGATCAATATAAAATTGAAATAGACAAAGAAAAGGCTCTGGCTTATGGAGTGTCAACCAATGCTATCCATACAGCCCTGGATGCTTTTTGGGGATCTGCATACATTAATGATTTTACACATTTGGGACGCACTAAAAAAGTGTATTTGCAAGCTGACGCACCCTTTCGTATGTCTCCAGAAAATTTTAGTCATTATTATGTCCGTAATGACAATGGAAATATGGTCCCTTTTTCTGCTTTCATAACAGGATCGTACCAAAAAGGTCCAGTGAGGCTTGAACGCTATAATGGTGTTCCTGCTATTGAAATATTGGGAGAAGCCGCATCGGGCTTTAGCAGTGGCGCAGCCATGAATGCAATTGAAGACATTTCAACAAATTTGCCTGATGGCGTTGATTGGGCGTGGGCTGGTATCTCATTACAGGAAAAGATGGCAACAGGTCAGAATACTTGGATATATTTTATTGTTATGATTATTGTATATTTATGTCTCGCAGCCCTGTATAGCAGCTGGACTCTCCCATTTCCAATTTTGCTAATAATTCCAGCGGGGGCTTCTGGGAGTTTTATTGCTGCCTGGATGTGTCACTTAAATAATGATATATATTTTCAGATCGGAGTTTTAACAATAACAGCTTTAGCTTCAAGGAATGCTCTCATCATAGTTGAATTTGCGAAGGAGCTGGTTAATTCAGGAAAAAATCAAATCGAGGCAATTAAACAGGCATCTTGCGAGCGCATAAGACCAATTTTGATAACCTCATTGACATTCATAGCTGGTATAATGCCAATGATTTTCAGTCATGGGGCTGGCGCAGGTGCACAGAAAGCCCTGGGTATAGTTATTGTAGGAGGCATGCTATCAACAAGCATACTTGTTCCATATTTTACTCCTTTATTTTATATTCTGTTGAAAAATATTCATAGAGAATTTAAACCATAAAAATATTATACACCCAGAGTATTTGAAATTATTATATAAAATTTCAATAAAATCAATGCTCATGAAGCATTATATCTCACTTCCCAGACTGAGGAATCTTGCCTGCATCCAGGCAGTGCACAGGGCCGTGCCTCTCATCGAATTGTCCTGTCAGTGCGATCAGAGCAGCCTGCCATAAAAAATGGGGGAGGCTGCCCTCCCCCATTCGCATCTACTGGTTCAATTCAACCATGATCGGGTTGTCTTCAAGCTCTTCAAGGAATTTGTCAGGCCGCTCTTTCTGCTCCGGCACTTCAATCTCTCCGCGCACATATTCACGGTAGCCAGTGCCTGCCGGAATAAGCCTGCCGACAATAACATTTTCTTTCAGGCCCATCAGATCATCCTTCTTGCCTTTCAGCGAGGCCTCGGTAAGTACCTTGGTGGTCTCCTGAAAAGACGCTGCGGAAATGAACGAAGAGGTAGTCAGAGAAGCCTGGGTTATTCCCAGCACCAGCGGCTCGGCTGTCGCCGGCTTGCGCCCTTCCTTGACAGCCTTCTGGTTTGCAAGCCGGAATTCGGATTTGTCAACCTGCTCGCCTTCAAGGAAGGTGGTTCCGCCAGGATCAACCACAGTCAGCTTTTTCAGCATCTGGCGCACAATTACTTCAATGTGCTTGTCATTTATGCCCACGCCCTGGGAGCGATAGACTTCCTGGATTTCATCAACCAGATAGCGGGCCAGGACTTTCTCGCCCTTGGTGCGCAGGATGTCGTAAAGCTCCGGATAGCCCTCGGTAAGCGCGTCCCCGGCTTCCACAAAATCGCCATCCGAAGCGATAATCTGCTTGCCCTTTGGCACCAGGTATTCCTTTGCCTCGCCCACGTCCGGCCTGACAATGATCTTGCGCTTGCCCTTGCTCTCGCCTTCATGCTGCACTGTGCCGGAAATCTCCGAAACTACGGCAATATCCTTGGGCTTGCGGGCCTCAAACAATTCCGCGACCCTGGGCAAGCCGCCCACGATATCCTTGGTTTTCGAGGATGCGCGCGGCTTTCTGGCTATAAAATCGCCCGCCTGGATCTCCTGGCCATTGCGCACCATGAGAATGCTGCCAGCCTGGAGCGGGTAAATCGCCTGCCCCGAGCCATGCGCGGAACGCACTATTTCGCCGGCGTCATCCGTGATTTCCAGGGAAGGATGATAATTTGTCGAGCGATACTCCATGATTGTGCGATCTGTCTGGTGTGTCGCCTCGTCTTCCTTCTCCTGCATGGTCTTGCCTTCAACAATATCGCTGAAGCGCACTGTGCCTGACTCTTCCGCGATGATCAGATCATTGAACTGATCCCAGGCGGCAAGCATCGTTTTCTTTTCCACTTTCTGGCCATCAGCCACAAACAGGCGCGAGCCGTTGGGAAGCGTGTATTTCTCGCGAATTCTGCCCTCGGAATCCACAATGGTGATCTGGCCGCTCTTGCCCAGCACCAGATTCTCCCCGTCGCGGTTTGTAACAGTGCGCACCCTGTTCAGGTGCACTATGCCCGAATATTGCGACGTCAACGTGTTTTTCTCCACAGTGCTTGAGGCTGTGCCGCCTATGTGGAATGTGCGCATGGTCAGCTGCGTGCCCGGCTCGCCAATTGACTGCGCGGCAATGATGCCTACGGTTTCGCCAGTGTTGACAAGATGCCCGCGCGCCAGGTCCCTGCCATAGCACAGGGCGCAAATGCCCCGCTCCGCCTGGCATGTCAGCGGCGAGCGCACTGTAACTGACTGAATGTTGTATTCTTCAATCAGATCCGCTTCCGCCTTGCCAATCAGCGTATTTTCGGGCAGAAGCACTTCCTCCGGATCATCCGGATTCAGCACAGGATAGAGAAGCACCCTGCCCAGAATCCGCTCCGCAAGCGACATCTTGACTTCGCCGCCTTCAGCCAGGGCCGTCAGCTCAATACCGTCTACCGTGCGGCAATCATGCTCGGACACAATCACATCCTGCACAACATCCACAAGCCGGCGCGTCAGATAGCCGGAGTTGGCTGTCTTCAGGGCCGTGTCAGCAAGACCCTTGCGCGCGCCATGCGTGGAGGTGAAGTATTCGGCCACCGTCAGCCCATCGCGGAAAGAGGAGGTGATCGGCTTTTCTATGATCTCTCCGGAAGGCTTTGCCATCAGGCCGCGCATTCCGGCCAGCTGCCGCATCTTGTCCTGGTTGCCGCGCGCGCCCGAATTTGACATCATGAAAATCGGATTGAAGCTGTCGTTTTCAACAGCCATTTCCAGATCATCAGGATGTTTCGGGTCAATGCGCACATCCTTCGATATCTCGCGCGTCATTGCCCGGGAAACTGCGTCTGTGGCCTTGGTCCATACGTCAACGACCTTGTTGTATCTTTCCGTGCGCGTAATTATACCGTCCCGGTACTGGCTTTCAATGCTTTCCACTTCCTGCTGGGATTTCTCCAGAATCTCCCGCTTTTCAGCCGGAATCTTGAGATCCTGAACGCCAATGGTCACTCCGGCCCGGGTGGCGAACTCATAGCCCAGATCCTTGAGCTTGTCGCAGAGAATAACCGTGGCCTTGGTGCCGCAGGCCGTGTACGCTGCGCTCACCAGTTTTGCTATCGCCTTTTTGGTGAGAACCTGGTTCACGGCTTCAAACGGGATTTCTGGCGGCAAGATCTCATTCACAAGCACCCTGCCAGGAGTGGTGTCATACGTTTTGCCATCAGGCATCCGCACCCTTATTTTCGCGTGCAGCGATACCTGGCCGGCATCATACGCGCTTTCCACTTCCCAGGGCGCGCAGAATATCATGCCCTCGCCCTTTTCAAAACTGCGCTCCACAGTCATGTAGTAAAGTCCAAGCACGATATCCTGGGAGGGCACGATCACCGGCCCGCCATTGGCAGGCGAGAGAATGTTGTTCGTGCTCATCATCAGCACGCGGCATTCAATCTGCGCCTCAACAGACAGCGGAATATGCACTGCCATCTGGTCGCCGTCAAAATCAGCGTTGTAGGCGGCGCAAACCAGCGGATGCAGCCGGATTGCCTTGCCCTCCACCAGCAGCGGCTCAAATGCCTGAATGCCAAGCCTGTGCAACGTTGGCGCGCGGTTGAGCAGCACCGGATATTCGCGCACCACTTCCGAGAGAATATCCCAGACAACCAGATCCTCGCGCTCCACCATTTTCTTCGCGCTCTTGATTGTGGAGGCATAGCCGCGTTTTTCCAGCTCCGAGTAGATGAATGGCTTGAACAGCTCGAGCGCCATTTTTTTCGGCAGTCCGCACTGGTGGAGCTTGAGATACGGGCCGACCGTGATTACCGAGCGGCCCGAATAGTCCACCCGCTTGCCAAGCAGATTCTGGCGGAACCTGCCCTGCTTGCCCTTGATCATGTCCGAGAGCGACTTCAGCGGCCGCCCATTTGTGCCGGATATCGCGCGGCCGCGGCGCCCATTGTCAAACAGCGCGTCAACAGCCTCCTGGAGCATGCGCTTTTCATTGCGGATAATGATCTCTGGCGCGCCCAGATCCATCAGCCTGCGCAGGCGGTTGTTGCGGTTTATGACGCGCCTGTAGAGATCGTTGAGATCCGAAGTGGCGAACCGGCCGCCATCCAGCGGCACCAGCGGCCGCAATTCGGGCGGAATGACAGGTATGACCTGCATGATCATCCATTCCGGCCTGTTGTTGGATTCCAGAAACGCGTCCACTATTTTCAGGCGCTTCGTGAGCTTTTTCTTCTTGGTCTGGCTCTTCGTGGCCTCGCTCTCCTCCCGAAGCTCCTGCTTCAGCGCAGCCAGATCCAGCTCCTCCAGAAGCTGCCTGATTGCCTCTGCCCCCATGCCCACCTTGAAATTGGGATCCTCGCCAATTTCATCGATCAGCTTGATGTACTGGTCTTCGGAAATAACCTGCAGCTTCTGCAGCTTGGTATTGCCGGGATCAAGCACAATATAGGAGTCAAAATACAGCACTTTTTCCAGATCGGCCATTGTCATGTCAAGCAATGTGCCAATTTTGGAAGGCAGGGTTTTCAGGAACCAGATATGGGCGACAGGCGCCGCCAGCTCGATATGGCCCATGCGCTCGCGCCTCACCTTGGAGGCGATGACCTCCACGCCGCATTTTTCGCACACTATGCCGCGATGCTTCATGCGCTTGTATTTGCCGCAGTTGCATTCAAAGTCTTTCACCGGGCCAAAAATCTTGGCGCAAAACAGGCCATCACGCTCGGGCTTGAATGTGCGGTAATTGATGGTCTCCGGCTTCTTGACCTCGCCGTAAGACCATTCCCTGATGGCCTCGGGCGACGCTATCGAAATCTGGATCGCATTGAGATTCTTTATATTCGAGGCATTGGCTGCCTGGCCATGCGCTGTGAAAAGATCGTCAAGACTCATATATCCATTCCCGCTTGTTAAAGCTGTTGATCCAGGAAAGAGGGCGGCCTATTCGGTTTCACTGGCGTTTTCGCCAATCTGGCGCATCCAGCCCGTGCGCTTGGGGCGCTTCTTGCCTTCTTCCTGATGCAGGTTCACATCCAGCCCCAGACTCATCAGTTCCTTGACAAGCACGTTAAAGGATTCCGGCAAGCCTGCCTCAAGGAAGTTGTCCCCCTTGACAATCTTCTCGTACATCTTGACGCGGCCTGCCACATCATCCGATTTCACAGTCAAAAACTCTTGCAAAAGGTAGGCCGCGCCGTACGCCTCAAGCGCCCACACTTCCATTTCGCCAAGCCGCTGGCCGCCGAATTGCGCCTTGCCGCCAAGCGGCTGCTGCGTCACCAGGGAGTACGGGCCTGTGGACCTGGCGTGAATCTTTTCATCTACAAGATGGTGCAGCTTGAGGATATACATCACGCCCGTAGTAACGCGATTTTTGAATTTCTCCCCTGTGCGGCCATCATAAAGCTCTGTCTTGCCATCCACTTTCCCTGTCTCCGGATTCAGGGGCAGATTGGCCTTGTCAAGCCATTTCCAGATGTCTTCTTCTGATGCGCTGTCAAACACTGGCGTACT
>JAAUYW010000145.1 GCA_014804915.1 Desulfovibrio sp.
GCTCCTGTTCGAAAACCTTGATATTGGCCGGGCTTGCGAGCATCGCCAGACCCTGGGGCAAAAGGTAATTGCGCCCATACCCTGGCTTGACTGTAACCACATCGCCCAAAACGCCAAGATTTTCCACATCAGCGCGTAAAATGACTTTCATAAAGTTCCTCCCTGGAAGACGCCGCTAGATCGCGCTCTTTTTACGCACTGTTGAATCATGCGTGGCAGTATAAATCAGCAATGCCATCTGACGCGCGCGCTTTATTTCCCGGGTAAGCTTACGCTGGTGGCGCGCGCATACACCCGTGATGCGCCTCGCGATAATCTTGCCGCGCTCTGTAACAAAATCTTTCAGAACCTCGGGATTCTTGTAGCTCAACGGAGTGTCAGGATCAGCGCAAAAACGGCAAAACTTGCGCCTGGGTGCGAATTTCTTTCTGAGCGCCATTACGCAGCCTCCTCCTTCTTGTCACTGTCTTCGTCTTCATCCAGACGCACTGTCAGGAACTTGAAAATTCCTTCAGTAATGCGCAGGTTACGCTCCAGTTCGGCCACAAGCGCGGAGGGCCCCTCATATACAACAAGCACGTAATATCCGCGCATCTGCTTTCTGACCGGATAGGCGAGATCGCGCATGCCCCATTGATCAATCTTCTCTATTTTTCCACCCTCACGCTCAATAATGGCCACGATGTTTTTGAGCATGCCTTCGCGGTTATCCGCCGAAAGCTCGGGCGAGAAAAGAAGCAGGGTCTCAAATTGACGCATAGATTCTCCTCATGGTTTGTGCAGCCCGTATCTTCACGAGCAAGGAAACAAAATAGTTTATACCCACCCGTGCCTGCGGTCAAGCGGTCCTGAATCCCCGAAAAACGTCCCAGAGCTTAAGTTATCCGCAAACAGGCCGAATAATAAGGCAAAAAGATTTTAATGACGTGGGCGCATATGTATCCACTTTCGAATTTGTTACTGCTGGCCCTAATGCTGGTCTGCCTGGTTTTACCCGGGTGCAGCCTGCTTTCGCAAAATACCGCGTCTGCGCCCGCTTCTGTGCGCACCCACAAGATCGTGCGCACAGCCTACAGCCAGATTGGCAAGAAATACCGCAGCGGCGGGGCATCGCCGCAAAAAGGCTTTGACTGCTCCGGCCTGGTCTGGTGGTCCTATTCCCAACATGGCATAAAAGTGCCCCGCATAACCGCCGATCAGGCCAGGGCCGGCCGGAAGGTGACAAAAAAAGCCGCGCGACCTGGCGATATTCTGGTTTTTAGCACCAGCCACAGCCCGCGCGGCCTGCATACCGGAATTTACGCTGGCAACAGAAAATTCATCCACAGTCCCAGTTCCGGCAAAAACGTGTGTGTGGAAACCCTGGCGGACAACTCCTGGTGGAGCAAAAAGCTTGTCTCAATCCGCAGGATTGGCAATTAACAGGCTGCCAGACTCTGACTGAATTGGCCAGACTACCCCTTTTTTGCCATTTCGACTGCGGAACGAAACAGGTCAAGAGGAATAGCGCCGCGCACAACCAGATTATTGACCAGAAAATAGGGCGTGCCTTCCACTCCCAGCTTCTGGCCATCCTCCTGGTCCTGTGCCAGAATCTCACGTACCCGCTTGCCCTGAAGGTCTTTCTGCAGTTTTTTCATATCAAGTCCAAGACCTTGCGCAGTCTTTTTGATAAAAGGCTCGCCTTCGGCCAGCAGCTGGTCGCGATTATCGTACATGGCCTTGTAAAATTCCCAGGCTTTTGGCTCGCTCTGCAATGCTATTGCGACAAAATAAGCAGATGCGACGCCGCCTGGGCCCTTTTCATCCAGGGGCAGATGCTTGAACACAAAGGCAACATCATCGCCATATTCCTTGCGCAGTTCCTCCACATTTTTTGCAGCCTGGGCGCAGTAATGGCAAGAAAAATCGGAAAAGGCGACTACCTTGACCCTGGCATCCGGATTGCCAAGCACCGGCCTTTCTTCAAGGCGCACTTTCTTGGGCTTTTTCTGGTCTTCCTGCCACTGGGCTTCAAGATTATGCTTGCGCCGCAAATTCGCGCCCTCCTGTGCGATTTCAAGCACCTGCTCGCTATTGCGGCGAAGCACCTCGAGCACCAGATCAGGGCGCTCCTGCAAAAGTTTCTGTACTGCGGCTTCCAGCTCGCCCTGGGAAACCGTGGCAGCCTGACTCCAGAGAGGAATCAGCAGGCAAAAAACAAGCATACTCAGAACTTTCTTCATGTTGGCCCCTGTTTTTAGAAATTTTCTACACGCATGAGAGCGCATTTTCAACGCTTTCTTGACGAAAAGCAGCATGTTTTTTTATTATCAAAGCTGGCGGCAGTATGTAACTGGCGCGCTGGAGGCTAAATGGCTCGCATTATTTCCATTGCCAATCAAAAAGGCGGCGTCGGCAAAACCACAACCGCTATCAACCTGGCTGCCGCGCTGGCTGTAATGGAAAAAAAAGTCCTGCTGGTGGACTGCGACCCGCAGGCAAATTGCACAAGCGGCATGGGCGTTGGCCCGGACGAAGTTCGCGGCAATAACCTTTACACAGTCTTCTATCATCCCGAGCTGGTCGCAAAGGCGATCATTCCAACGCGCACCCCGTTCCTCTCCCTGCTGCCCTCCAGCCGCGACCTGGTGGCTGTGGAACTGGAGCTGGTGGACAAGATCGCCCGCGAAGCGTATCTGCGCGACTGTCTGCGCGAAGTGGAAAATCAATACGAATACATCCTGATTGACTGCCCGCCCTCGCTCTCCCTGCTGACCCTCAACGCGTTTTGCGCCTGCCGCGAGCTGCTCATTCCGCTGCAATGCGAATTTTTCGCGCTTGAAGGCATTGTCAAGCTTTACCAGACATTTGACCAGATCAAGAGACGGCTAAATCCCGAACTCACCCTGCTGGGCATTCTGCTCACAATGTATGACACGCGTAACAGGCTCACACGCGAAGTGAAAAACGAAGTCCGGCGCTGCTTTGGCGATGAGTTGTTCGAAACCGTCATCCCGCGCAATGTGCGTCTTTCCGAAGCGCCCAGCCACGGCAAATCCATCATCCATTACGACATCAAGTCAAAAGGCGCGGAAGCCTACCTGGGCCTTGGCAAGGAAGTAATTCTGCGCCGCCCCTCCAGGCGCCAGACTGCGGCGGCAGGCGCCAGAAATTTGCAGACTGCCTGAATGCGCGCCAGGTTTCCGCCAATAAATGGGCATGAGGGCTGAATTGTCAACAGCGCGCAAGCCAACGCGCCAACACGAAAGCTGTTCAAAGGAGTTAGCCAGATGGCGTTAAATCACCGCGGGCTTGGACGGGGCATTCAGGCGCTGTTCGAGAGCGGAACTGAAATTGGCCAGCAGGCGCCAGGAGGCGAGCCATCGCCCCTGAAATCCGTTCCTCTTGATACCATCATCCCCAACCCGGATCAGCCCAGAAAAAGCTTTGACTCTGCCAGCCTGCAGGAGCTTGCGGATTCCATTGCCAATCACGGCATTCTCCAGCCCCTTCTCGTGCGCCCAGGCGCAAGCGAAGGAATGTGGCAGCTCCTTGCCGGCGAAAGACGACTGCGCGCCGCAAAGCTGGCTGGCCTGCGCGAAGCGCCAGTGCTGGTGCGCGAGCTTTCCGACACCGAGGCCCTGATTGTTACGCTCCTTGAAAATCTCCAGCGCGAAGATCTCAACGCCATTGATGAGGCTCTGGGGCTGAATGCGCTGAAAGAAGCCATGAATGCCAGCGTTGAAGAACTGGCGGCCACGCTTGGCCAGCCGCGAAGCACCATCTCCAATTCCCTGCGCCTGCTCACATTGCCTGAGCAGGTTCAAAACGATGTGATTGAAAAGCGGCTCACTGCAAGCCATGCCAAAGCCCTGGCAGGCATTGGCTCCACGGACGCAGTCATGGAATTGCGTAACCGCATCCTGGCGGAAAATCTGACAACGCGCCAAACGCTTGATGCAGCCGCATTCTGGAGCGAACACGGCAGATTTGTCTGGCAGCGCGAAAATGCGCAGCCGCAAAATCAGGCAGGCAAAAGGCAGGCAGCCGCGCCCTCGCCAGAATTGCAAAAACTGGGCAGCGCGCTCGCAAGCAACCTGCAATGCCGGGCCAAAATCAGCGGCAATGAAAACAAGGGCAAAATCAGCCTGAGCTATGACTCCAGCGAGCAGCTCCAGGCGCTGCTTGCAAGGCTGGGTATCGCCGAATCAACAAATGATGCGTAAGCAGCCTCGCTTCTTCCCGCCGAAAATTCCGCAAAATCCCGGAGCATCCCAGCAAAGCGCCTGAAGCCATTTTCCCAAAGAGCCTAACAAGCTGCCGCAACCAGGCTAACAGTCCTGGCCAGGATGCGCCGCCTGCCATGCCGCATAGGCCAGTTGCGGAAATGTCCTCCCCTTCAGGCTGGCTTTCAGCTTTGCCAGAAATTGCGCGTACTCCGCTCCGCCGCATTTGTCTTTCGGCGCGTCCAGGCCGGTCAGCTCATGGATTCGCGGCTCTGATATCCTGTCTATTGCCATAAATTGCGCGGGTCTGGCCCAGAACAGGGCTATGGAAAGATTGCCCAGGGCATTGCCGCGCACGGCTTTCGCGTTGTCATAGGCTTCAGCAAATTCGGGCGTTTGCGGCCCTGTCAGGCAGGCATGGTAAAGCGCCCACATTTGCGCGTCCCCATCAAATATGGATCTGCGCGGATCTACAAACGGGATGCCGTGATAGCAGGCTGGCACCTGTTCGGAAACGCCGAACTCCCGCGCCAGCAATTCCGCGATCCTGGCGCGATGCTCGTCAGTCTGGCCGCGATTGAAAGTCGCCATCACAGAGAATGGATCCAGTCTCGGGCCGCGCTCATGCCAATGTTCCGCATTGCCAAAATGAAAGTAATCAAAAAAATTGTTGCCTTGCGCCAGGGACCTAATTTTTTCGAATAGCGCTTCAGGAGTAAATCTGCCCAGATTATCCGCCAGCTCGCCATAAAAATTGCTCCAGTCAGGTCTCATTTACTGCCTGCCCTCCTCCTTTTGCGCCAGGCCGCGCGCGCGAATCAATTCCGCAGCGCGCTTGGCCAATGTGCCAACCTGCGGCTTTGAAATCTGCCCGTCCGCGCCGACGCTTTCGCCGCGATGCCGCAATTTGTCCGTAATCAGGGAGGAAAAAAGCAGCACAGGCAGCTGTTTGAGCAAGGGATCATTCTTGATGCGGCTGGTCAAATTCAGGCCATCCATATAAGGCATTTCTATATCGGAAACCACCACCTGCACAAAATCGCTCAAGTCCCTGCCCTCTTCTTCAACCCGCTTTTTAAAAGAAGTAAGGCAGTCCCAGGCTTCCTTGCCATTGGTTGTAACAATCACCTTGAAACCCGCCTTTTCAAGCAAATCGCGCTGCATTTCGCGCACCAGGGCAGAATCATCCGCGACAAGAGCCCGAAAACCGGTTGAATCATCCCAGTCCTCACCCAGGTCATCCAGGCGCAAGCCCAGTTTGGGATTGAGCTGCGCCACCACTTTCTCCAGATCAAGCAGGAATACAATCCGGCCCTCAAGCTTTACAACGCCGACAATGGTATTGCTAGAAACAGAGGCCATGTAGGCATTCGGCTGCTCCACCTGTTCCCAGCTGATGCGATGAATCCGGTTCACGCCTGAAACCATGAAAGCTGTTGTCACATTATTGAATTCCGTAACTATGGTCTTGGGCTCCTCTCCTGTTTCGATATGGGATTTGCCAAGCCAAAGCGCGAGATCCACAAGCGGAATAATGCGCGAACGCAAATTGAACGCGCCCAGCACGCTCTCATGCTGCACTTCCGGCAGCTCCGTCACTTTTGGCATCCGGATTATTTCCAGAACTTTCGCGACATTCACTCCATAATAGCCGCGATAGTGTTTCGCATCCTTTTCGCCAACCACTTCAGCAGTGAGACCCTCAAGAGTTGGCTGGCCAGGCAATATGGATTCATCCAGATAAAATTCCACCACTTCCAGCTCATTGGTGCCGGCCTCAAGCAGAATATTGGTTTGAGCCATATTACCTCCAGTCTCTCTCTTTCAACAACTGCGCCTCTATCTTTACTTGCAAAGCGGCCTCTTGCAAACAATTTATTTAGAGCGCCAGCAGCCATTCATAAGCTGCGTCAATCAGATTTTTCGGCGTGGACGCGCCAGCCGTAAGCCCAACCAGATTCTTGCCTGCAAAGCTTTCCGCTGAAAGCTCGGCGCATGTTTCCACAAGATATGTTTCAATTCCGGACCCAAGCGCCAGGCTGGCCAGCCTGCGCGTGTTTCCGCTCTGCCTGCCGCCCACCACAACCATCGCATCCACGCGGCCGGCTATTGCCAGGGCCTCCTTCTGGCGCTCGGCCGTTGCATCGCAAATCGTATTGAGAATTGTGATTTCAGGATAGAGCGCGGCCAACTCCGCTGCTATCTTTTCAAATGTCACCCTGTCCTGCGTTGTCTGTGATGCCAGCACCACCCCCCGCTCCGCCTTCAAACTCCCCGTATCCAGCTCGGCACGGGAGCTGAACACCTGCGCCGGGCCGCAGGCATACGAAACCAGGCCTGCCACTTCGGGATGCTCACTCTCGCCAAACAGGGCCAGGGCCTTGCCCCCTTTTGTGGCATTTGCTATTGCCAGTTGCGCTTTCTTTACTTTTGGGCACGTAGCGTCTTCCACCCTTGCGCAGCGCTTGCGCAGCAGCGTCTCCAGATTGCGGGTAATGCCATGCGCGCGAATCAGGACAAGATCTTCCGCCTGCGCAGCTTCCGCTTGCGTAATGCATTTCACGCCCTGACGCGCAAAATCGGCAAGCACCTGCGGATTGTGAATAATCGGTCCAAAAGTGCGAATTGGACCGCTATTTTGCCTGATCGCATTTTCCAGTTTTTTCAGGGCCAGGCTTACGCCCATGCAAAAACCGGCTGTTTCAGCGCGAATTACCTGCATCTCGCCTCCATAAAGCCTTCCAGGGCCTCAGCCAGCATTTGCCAGTCCTGACAAACCGACAATTTCTGACGCAGCTCGCCGACGCCTTGCAAATGCCTGACATACCGCGGGA
>JAAUYW010000146.1 GCA_014804915.1 Desulfovibrio sp.
CGGTTTACTGCCTCAAGGCATAATTCCGGCGTCTGTTTGAGTACCCATTGCAGCGCCTGCGGCGAATTGCGGATTGCCGCCAGGCAGATTTCGCGCGATTGCAGGCGCGCATAGCAAAGGGCGCGGCCATTCAGGCGCACTGCTGTCAGGCACAGGCGCTGGGTCTGGTTTTGGATGTATTTGAGTGTAAAAGGGTTGTGTCTCACAGCCAGCATGCAGAGTTCATTCGAGGGTTCGCGCACATGGCGCATGGCGCGGAAATCCTTGCGAATGGCAATCATGCACAGGTCGCGGGACTGGTTTTCCACAAGACTGAGGGCATCGGGCGTTTGCATTATTGCCGCCTTGCAGACTTCCGGCGTCTGGGCGCGCACGTATTTCAGCAGCATCCCATCAGCATTGACAGCGTCAAGGCACATGCCCATGGTCTGGGTTTCCATGAATTCCAGCACTTCCGGGCGCACCTTGATGGCCTGCAGGCAAAATTCAACCGGCCTGTCCCTGACAAAGTGGATGCATTCGGGGTCTTCCAGAATGGCTTCAAGACAAAGGCGAGGCGTTTGCTCGGCAACATGTTTCAGGGCTTTCGGGTTCTGGCAGACAGCCGCCATGCAGATTACAGGCGACTGACACTCGGGCGGCACAAGACGCAGATTTTCACCATTTTCGCAAACCAGGGCCATTGCCTCGTCCGGATTGGCCGGATCAGGTTGATTTTTTTTCGCCATTTTAATTCATTTCGCCTGGATCAGTTTTTACGTTGCGCCTGTTTGTGCAATCTAGCAAAGCGGCCAGTTTCAGGCAAGCTGTCCCGGAAAAGGCAGGGCGCCATTTTGCGAATGGATAGCTAAACGTCTTCCGTTTTCTCAAGCTGATCCAGCATCAGCCCAATTACGCGCTGTTTGTTGCCGGCAAAGCTCAGCCGGTTTTGTCTTTCCCAGTAGAGGGCGCGCCGCTTCTGTTTGAGCATTGCCAGAAAAAGATTGCGAATTTTGAGATCCGAAACAGCATCCATCAGGCCTGCGAAAGCAAAGCCATGCCTCGGGCGGCCAAAGCCGTGCCTGGCTTCGCGTTCATGCGTTGCCAGCACAATGCCCGGAACCCGCATGTGCGCAAGCTCATAGACTGTGCGTCCGGCAGAGCAGATGGCCAGATCTGCCCCTTCCATCATGCGGCTCATTATGTTTGTGGCCCAGGTAAAGCTGATCAGTGGATTTTCCAGCTCACGCAGCCGTTGTTCGAGCGCTTCCCTGTGCGCATATCCAGGCCCCGCGACAATACGGATGGCAATGCCAAGGGCTCGGCAAATTGACTCCACTATATTCAGAACGCGCATGGTTTCATTGCGCTGGTCCGTGCCGCCAAAAGTGATCAGCAGGGTCTGCGCCTGGGAACGCAGCGGATTGCGCGTGGCATGGACAAATTCATCGCGCAGGCAAAAATAGTCTGGTCCGCAGCGAACGCGCGGCGAATCCTCGCTTGCATCGTATAGCGCGTTGATCACCAGGCTGGCCAGCTGCGCGCCTGGCCCCTCATCCTCGAAATTGACGCAGCGCGCGCCCGCCTGAAGCAAGGGGCGCATATACGTTTCCGAAGTGTTGAGAAAGTCATTCACAACAAGATCCGGACGCTGGGCCAGAACCGTTGCCGCCAGGGGCTCATCGCCCTGGCGCACGACGTGATAATCGCGGCTGGCGACGCTTTCAACTGCAAGGCCGCTCTGCGCTGTGCAGACGAATGTGATTTTATGCGCGCTGATTTCATGCGCAAGCATGAGGCTGCGATAAACATGGCCCATGCCGATTGCGGGATAGCCTGCCACGACAAAGACTATATGGCGACGTTCCAGCAGGCGCTCGCAAATCCACCAGTCCTGATAGCCAAGAATCTCCAGGCCGCGCTCATTGAGAAAAAATGGAATGGTTTTCGCAGCGCGCGGCCTCTGGCTGGCGAACATGTCCAGGGGCAGCATGATGAGGGCTCGCGTTTCCACCACATGACTTTGGCCGGCGTCAGTTTCTGCGAGCAGCTCTTCCAGGCCTTCGCTTTGATTGCGCCAGAGCCTTTGCTGGACCTTGCGCACAGTGATCAAACTCGCGCCATTGCTTTCAAGATATTTCTGCCAGGCCTCCTCGATATCGATCCAGGTCAGCAGCGGACAGGAAGGCCGCAAGATTATGCAATGCCGATAATCCCTGGCAAGGCCAGTCAGCAGCTCGCGCATTTCGGAAACAATATCCCAGCTCTGAAAGCGCAAAGGCGGATTGAGGATGAAACGGGTAGCGCTCCGTTCGCAGATAAGCGAGATCTCCTCGCTGTCTGTCAGGGTGATAATATCTTCGCCGCTGGCGCAGGCCCGGGCTGTATTCAGGGCGCGTTCAATAAGCGTGATGCCGGCAAGCTTTTTGACCAGCTGGTCAGGGATGACTGCGTTTTTCTTGATTGCAGGTATTACTATGCAACGTTCTTTCACGCCTGGCGCAACTCTTCAAGCGTTTGACGTATGGAGGCAATGAGATATTCAAATTCGTCATCGCCAAGCCAGTGCTGGAACGGAAAGCTGACCATAGTGTCAAAAAAGGCATCTGCCTGGGGACAGTCCGCCTTGCCATAGCCAAGCTTTCTGTAGAAATCATAGCGATTGAGAGGCAGATACTGGACAACGCATTTGATTCCCTTTTCGTCATGCATCCTGGCCATAAAGCGGTCGCGCAGTTTCTGGCCCCCCTTCATTCTGGCTGCAAGCAAATGATAATTATGCCGGCTGTCTGGCACCCTGTGGAATTCCAGTTCCGGAAAATCGGCAAGCGCGTCAATGAGCCTGATGGCGCGGCCGCGTTTCTGGGCATTGATCTCGTCTATCCGGTCAAGCATTTTTGCCCCGAGAGCGCATTCCACTTCACCGATGCTGTAATTGGAGGGCATTAATGGCCTGCCATTGAGCATTGGCAAATCCACATTGCCCATTGCCGGCGTCCAGTAATTTGGCCGGTCATCCCCGTAGGGGCAGTGGCCGTTGTGCCTGAGCATTGGCACCAGTTTTCTCGTTTCAGGCTCAGCCACATATAGCATGCCGCCTTCGCCCAAGGTGGTGAGATTTTTATGGGAATGGAAGGAGAAAATCGCCATGTCGCCAAAGGAGCCGGCTTTTTTGCCATTGATATCCGCGCCAATCGCCTGGGCTGCGTCCTCAATGCAAATCAGTCTGTTTTTTGCGCAAAGTTCCATGATTTCAGGCATGTCAGCAACATAGCCATAGAGGTGCACCGGCACTACGGCGCGGGTTCGGGGGGTTATGACCTTTTCGATTGTTTCTGCTGTAACCACCCGCGTAAGGGGATCAATGTCAGCCCAGACTGGCGTGGCTCCGTGCTTGATAAAAGGATAGGCCGAGGCGGTAAAAGTGTGGGAAGGAATTATTATTTCATCACCGGGCTTGAAATCGCATAGCTGGGCGGCCAGTTCAAGCGCTGCGCAGCCATTCATGACTGCAAAGCAGCTGCCTTCCTCCACGTTCTGGTATTGGCTGAACTTGCGCTCAAATTCAGCCATATATCTGCCTTGTGTGAGCGGCTCGGCAGTGCGCATGGCTTCCACAACTGTGGCGATCTCATCTTCGGTATATTTTATCGCCCTGCCGCTGAAATTAATTTTTTGCTTCATTGCCGGCGCCTTTTGCCCTTGCCGCTGCAAGGGCCTGTTCAAAGATCACGGGATGGGCTTCATAATAATTGTAATAGGCAATCGCGCAAGTAGCGATGTCTATTTCCCTGCCTGCGACGCGGAAGAATTCCCGCCCTTTAAAATCAAACAGATTGTGGTTGCGCGTGATGATTGGCCACGAGTTGAAGCCAAACCCCCATTCGTATAAACCGGAGCGCACTTTTCTATTTGCCAGGCGGCAGAAGCAGGCACGGTTCCTGATTCGCGCAGCGCGTCAAGAAGTTTTCCAAGAAGAAAGGCCAGCCTGTCAGCGACGCAATTGCCAAGAATTATCAGCCTGCGCATGGGCGGGGCTCCCCTGCGCAGGCCGTATTTAACTCACATCTGTTTGAAGCGGTCGATGACATTTTCTTTGGTGAGAATTTCGCGGTACTTTTCGCCAAGCTTGTTCATTAAAGGTTTCTCGTGAACGATGCTGGCCTCATAGAGCTGATCATATTGCTCAGGGCTGAGATTTGCGCAAATGCCCTTTTTGAGCGTGATGCCCTGCTTGCTCATCATTTCATTGAAAATCCTGTAAGGCTCGGGGTAAATATCTCCCAGCACTGACAGGGCGTAGCAATTGGCGAGGCCATGATGCATGCCAAGCACAATGCTCAATCCCGCGGAGAATGGATGGACCACTCCTACGAACCCGGCCGCCATGCCGCCCTTGTAGGAAGCGATCATCAGTTTTTCGCGGTTATCATTGCTCATCATGTCGTCGGAAAGAAAAACTTCCTTGGTCAGCTCAAGAGCCTTTTCAGCGAATGCGTCGGTTATCTTGTTGCGATACTGCCCATCCAGATATTCAAAGCAGTGCATAAAGCAGTCAACGCCAGTGTAAAAATACTGGTCGCGCGGCGCCGTCATGGGCAGACGCGGATCAAGAAGCACCTGATCGAACATGGAGTAGTCGGAATTCATGCCGAGCTTGATGCCTTTCTTTTTGTTCGTCATGATTCCTGTGCGCGAGGTTTCCGAGCCAGTGCCAGAGAGCGTGGGGATGGCGACCTTGTAGGGAGCGGGATTCTTGACCAGATCCCAGCCCTGATAATCAGCCGCGTCGCCAGGATTGGTCAAAAGGTTGCCTACGCATTTGCAGGTATCCATTGTGGAGCCCCCGCCCAGAGCGATCAGCGCGCAAGCCTTTTTGCCATTTAAAAATTTCTTTGCTTCGGAGGCATATTTATCCACACTCTCGCAGGTGGGCTCGTCTGTCGTGTCCACGAAAATCCGCATATCCCATTCCAGAATGGGCACGCGCTGAACAAGATCGGTTTTCTTGAAAAAATGATCAATGAAATAGATGACAGGCGCATCCGGCATTGCATCGCGCTGGGGAATCATCAGCTCGTGCAATTGATCGAGGGCGCCATCGCCTATCATGTAGTAGCCAACATTTTTTGCATTGCGATACATTGTTACCTCACGGTTAAATGGGAGACTTGAACGCGCGTCGCTGGCCTCCCAGCATACCTTATCAAACGGCAAATTCGCAAGGGCAATTATTGCGGTTTTTACAGGGGAGGGGATATTGAAAAAGGCAGCCCCATGAGCATCTAAATAAAGTCCGGAAAAATGGCCTTGTTCAGAATTGTTCTCTGCAGGAAATTTGTAAAAAACCGTCCTGACAGCCAATTGGGAGAGAATCAGTAAAATATTTGGAGGTATTTCTATTGCAAGAGCGTTAAATTGTGTTTATGCTTGTTGCGGATTTGTTTGACCTGTAATCAACAGAGAGGTGAATTAATGGCGCTCGAGGACAAGGAAATTTTCAGGGCTGTTTGTGAGAAGTTTCAGGACCAGCCCATGGAATTCATAATGGCCCAGTATGCGAAGGCCAAGCACATGAATATGGAGATTGAGAGACTGACTCACTGGGATCTCAAGGACTCGGAGGAGCCGGAAGAAGCGGAAGTAGTAACAGAAGCTGAGGTTGAAGAGGTTGAGGCCGCGCCCAGAAAGAAGCTTACAAAACGGCGCCTGATCATGGATCCCGCGGCTTCCATTACAGATGATGCCATTTATTGTTGCGTTTGTGGAGCGGAGTTCCAGAGTCTTACCAGGAAGCATCTTGCAAAGCATGATACAACGCCTGAAGAGTACAGGAAAGTATGCGGCTTTGCGCCGGATACTCCCCTCATGTCCAAAAAGCGTTTTGCTGATTCCAAAAAGATAATAGCCAGGGCCCAGGAAGCGCGCCTTAAAAAGCGTGACAGCGAAGCAGCGGAATAAATCATGTTGGGCTGTCCGCAAGGACAGCCCGATTTTATAATGAGTGGCAGTTTTGATCCTGGCTTCAAACGATCCTTCAATCGGGTCGTTGAACAGGCAGGGTTGCTCTATCCGGTTCGAATGTACGATATGAGATGCTGGCAGCCACCATGTTGTTGACCGGCACACGTGTGAATGGCGGCATCTGCTGGCTGCATTCAGCCTGCAATGAGAACTATACCTGGCTGACGATGCAGGAAAAACGTGGCCGGGAGGGAATGGAGAAAGCTGGGTTCCTGCCTTCTTATACTGGCGCAATCATTCATGACTGCTGGGCGCCATACTCGTAAGGCACGGCCTTTGCAAGTCTCGCCTGCTTCGTGAACGGATGCTGCCGGCTTGGATATGGCACATGAGGACGAGCCACAGTTGTCCGGTTAAGCGGTGAGAAAATTGCGAGAAATATCACGTATTTTCGGAGAGTTACACATTATTGAAATAGGGACGGACATGAGCCATTTTCTGCAAAAAATTTCCCAGAATTTCAGGGAGTTGGAAAAGTTAGCCAGACAATTGTGAGAATGAGCGTGTATCCCTCACTGGAACAATCCATTGATCATCTTGGAAAGATATTTGTTACCCGGGAGTGGAACTATCTTGAGACTCCAAAAGAGAGCAAAAATGAAAAAACTTTGGCATGGCCGGGTCGTCCCGAAGAAAAAGTCATAATTCGTGTCAGAAATGGCATAGATGGAGGAGAAGAATTTCATCGTCATGATTTTTTCTTTTTCAACTTTGCATTCATGGGTGATTTTGAAACGTCAAGCGTCAAAAGCGACAATCGCCTAATTATTCGTGAAGGAGAATTTTATATTGGTCAGCCACATACTGGTCACGCCCTCTTGCCACAAAGCGAGAAAACGATAGTAATTGCGATTCTCATCCAGAAAAATACTTTTTTCAGAAAATTCCTACCCGTGCTGGCCTCCAATACCAAATTATTCAGTTTCTTTCTTGACCCGCAAAATAATAAATACTCCGAGGATTTCATCCATCTTTGCTTTGATGAACCCTGCTTCCCAAGAATGCTCCTTGAAATGATGGTTATCGAATATGCCTCTTTAAAAGACGACACACAGGATATCTTGCAATCACTGGTTCTCGCATTGCTTTTGCTCGCGGCCAGACAATATAAATCATCGACGCCTGTTTATGAAAACAAACGTCTTTCAAGTCGGATAGCGCAATATATTGGCGAGCATCCTGATTCTGCCTCATTGAAGGAGCTTGCAACAATTTTTAATCATAATCCTAATTATATTTCTAATCTTTTAAGACGTGAAACTGGGAAGTCTTTTTCTGAAATTGTTCTTGAGCAAAGAATGGAAAGGGCAGTAAGCATGCTCAAAAATACAGGCTTGTCCATTGAGGAAATAGCCAAGACTATCGGCTATAGCAATACAAGCAATTTCTACAAGGCATTCAGGGGATTTTACGGCAAATCACCAAGATATTATATCGCAGAATAATCACAACGTATAAGGCCATTCTATACATTTTAATATACTAATCAATTTACTAAATATCATAAAAACACGACAGCAAATGGCTACACTCCGGGATGTGAAATACTTTATTACACATTTGTCCGGCTAAGGGCCAAAAAAATAGTCCAAAATCTCAGGGATATGTGTTATAAGATTTCAGCACA
>JAAUYW010000147.1 GCA_014804915.1 Desulfovibrio sp.
ATTGCCGCCAAAATGGATTTTGTTCATTTCGGCTGGCGTGAGCGCTTCGGCTTCTTTCAGGTCAGGCCTGGGGATTATTTTCATTGCAGGGCAGTTTTTTTAGAATTGCGAGAATTCTGTTCAGTGCCAGGACAGCAGCCAGATACGTCGCGAGCAGGATTATGAAATCGGGCCGCAGCGGGAGAGCGGATTTGAACCAGCCGCCGCAGAGATAGCAGAAAAAGAGGCACCAGAGCGTGGTCTGGACGCCAACGCAGAGAGTGCACCAGTGCTTTGCCCGAAATTTCTGATACCAGATGCTCCAGATTGTATAGGGCAGGCAGCAGACGTTGCAGAGGGCCAGACAGGGCCACATTGACGGAAAAAGCAGCAGCGCGGCAAGCGAAACGCCAAAATAGCCAAAGCCCACCTCGCTCCAGGCAAAGACGCCAAACAGTTTGGAAACTTTCAGCTGCATGATTGAATCGCAGCCGCCGCGTTCCAGGGCGCCGCAAACGCGGTCAGCAGCAGCAGTATGAATGTTGAGGGATTTCTGGAGCAGCAGCCAGGAGAAATAGAGGCCAATGCAGTCAAAAAGCGCCAGGAGCGCTGTCGATACATGAGCGTAAAGGCCGCGCGTGACGAAAAACCAGGCAAAAATCAGCGCGGATGCGGCGATCAGGACATAGCCGGCAGCAGCGTTGACCAGCTCGGACACGCGATGGGCGGCGTATTCCGGCTCGGCCGATTTCGCATCCGGAAAAGCGAGCAGTGCGATGCCGTTCCAGGCGTCAATGAAATTCTGAAGAGTGGTTTTCTCCATTTCCCCGACAGAATCGTATTCCAGATTCTCGCCATCAATTTTTTCGACAATCACAAAGATGCCGCCCCTGGTCTGGGCCAGAAAAGGCGGCGTCAGCCTTGTGATTTCTTTCTTGTCTTTGAAGCGCAGGCCCTGATTGGGAACATCATATGAATTCAGGAGATGGGAGAGGCCATAAAGCGACTTGAAAGTCATGCCGCGAAACTGGCTGTCGGACCAGGCGGCCGTATGCGGAACGCCCAGTGCCGACAGAAAGCGCGTAAAAATGGTTGGCGCGGCCATTGAAAGCTAGAGAGCGGACTGGACTTTGGCGAGCAGGTCGTTGCCGTCAATTTCACCGCTGTGGCGCCAGAGTTCCTGGCCATTCTTGTAGAGGATGAAGGTGGGAACGCCGGACACGCCATTTTCGCGGGCAAGTTCCTGATTCTGGTCAATATCAAGCTGGGTCACATCCGCCTGGCCGGCGAGCAGCTCTTTGACCTGGGCGACAATGGGCATCATCTTCTGGCAATGCGGGCACCAGGTCGCAAAAAACTCAACGAGCGTAACCGGAGTTTGCGTAATCATTTCAGAATAAGTCATCAGGCTTTCCTTTGTTCAAGGCGCGGAAATGCGCCTTTTTTCCACTATACCGATAATGCCCCCCGCGTCAACACGTCCCGGAGAAATCTGGAATCCGCCGGCGCCAGGGCTCGCGATTCGCAGCGCGCATAAAAAGGCACGCTTTGTGCATATAGGCTTGCAGACAAATAGCATTTGAGGCCGCAAGGGCGGAAATCCGCGCCTGCTGGCGCTTTGAAAGGCATCGGCAAGGCCGGATGCGGAAGGAGACAGACATGAAATTGACGCTTATAGGCAGATTTATACTTTTACTTGCCCTTGTGGGCGCCATGCTGGGCATCGCAGGCCCGGCGGAAGCCGTGCGCATCAAGGATATAGCCAGTTTTTCGGGCGTGCGCGACAACCAGCTCATCGGCTATGGGCTGGTGGTCGGCCTGGCTGGCACTGGCGACAAGAAAGATTCCGTTTTTACAATGAGTTCAATGAAAAACATGCTGGATCGCATGGGCATCGGCCTCAATTCCAGCGCTCTTAAAGTCAAAAATGTGGCTTCGGTGATGGTCACGGCGCGGATGCCGGTTTCCTCGAAGCCAGGCACCAAGCTGGATGTGACAGTTTCCTCGGTTGGCGACGCCACATCCCTGCTGGGCGGCGTGCTGCTGCAAACGGCGCTGAAAGGCGTGGACGGCAAGACATACTGCCTGGCGCAGGGTTCCCTGACTGTGGGCGGCTATTCGGCCACAGGCCAGGCTGCCAGCACCAGCAAGAACATTGCCACAGTCGGCCTGATTCCCGGCGGCGGCATAGTGGAGCGCGAGATACCCTTCCAGTTCAACCAGCAGGATCACCTGACGCTCAATTTGCGCAATGGCGACTTTACGACAGCGCAGCAGGTGGCCGAACGGCTCAACTCCGCGATGGGCGGCAACTTCGCGCGCGCCACAGACAGCATGACGATCAGCGTCAATGTGCCTTCCCAGTATAGAAACAACCTGGTGCCGCTGATGGCGTCCGTGGAAAATCTGGAAGTTACTCCGGATACGGCAGCCAAGGTGGTTGTGGATGAAAAAACCGGCACTGTGGTGCTTGGCAAGGATGTGCGGATTACGCGCGCAGCAGTAGCGCATGGCAATCTGCAGATTACAGTGCAGGAAAGCGAGCAGGTGTCGCAGCCAGGGCCGTTCTCCCAGGGACAGACTGTCGTTACGCCGGAAACGAATATCAATGTGCGCGAGGAAAGCCGCCGTCTGCACATGGTGGAAGGCGCTACCCTGCAGGAACTGGTGGATGGCCTGAACGCGATTGGCGCCACGCCGCGCGACCTGATTTCGATATTGCGCAGCCTGCAGGTTTCCGGCTCGCTGCATGCGGATCTGGAGGTAATCTAACATGACGGCTCCCCTGACAGACGCCGGCATTGCCGGACAGGCAGCAAGCGCGGCCGAACAATCGCGCATGGAATTGCAGGCCAAACTGAATGGCCTGGGCGGACTGAATGGCAGGCAGCTTTCGCCAGAGGCAAAAGACAGGAAGCTGCGCGAGGCTTGCGAAGGTTTTGAATCCATTTTCATCCAGAAAATGTGGCAGGAAATGCGCAACGCAGTGCCCAAGACCGGAATTTTGACAGGCCGCGAGGAACGGTTCTGGCAGGATATGTATGATCAGGAATTGTCAAAGTCGATGACAAAAGCTGGCGGCATTGGCCTGGCTGACATGATGTACGAGCAGCTTTCGCGCAACCTGGTTTCAGCCAGCCGCTCGGCGGCCGGCTCCGCGACAGGCGCCGCATTCATGCCTTCAGCCGCGCCATTGCTGCCGGAAGCCGAAGCAGAGGCGCCTGCTTCCAGCGCTTCCGGTCTGGCAGCCGCCATTTACGACGGCGAGGCTGCTGAAACCGGGGCTGTGGCTGCAGAGGCAGCGGCCGCGCAGCCGGCTCCGGTTGTCCAGGCAAGCGCGCAGCCGGAAAAGGCGCCAGCAGTCAATACGCAGCCCGAGCCAGTGGCAGTGAAGAGCGAGCGCGTGGAAACCGCGAAGCACAAAAAGCATGTTTACAAGGCTGATCTGGGTCAGGCTTCCGGCTTGCAGATGGCGCAAAGGGCGAAACGCGAGGCAGGCGACAAGCTGGGCTCCAATGCGGTGCGGCCTGGCAGGCAGAGCCGCAGGGAGCGGGCGGAAGCGGTTCAGGCCGAGCAGCCTGTCCAGACGACTCCGATGCCAGGCTCGGCCGAGGCCCTGAGGGCGGCTGTGGAAATGGCCAAAAGCGGCGCCGCGCCGGCAATGACGACTACGCAGCCGCTCAACCTCGGCGCGATTGTCGCCAATGCCCAGGCAATGAACACTGGCGCCAGCGCCCAGCCCGCGTCCCAGGGCCAGACTGTGGCCGCAAGCGCCGGCATGGATGAGGCGCAGCCGGCAACGCGCACAGTGCGCTTTACCACAAACGTGCCGCCCAAGGCGGATACGCGCAAAAAGTCAAAGCAGGCTATCCGGATGCTGAATGTGGAGAATGTTGGCGTGAACAGCAGGCAGGGCAAGGGCCTTGCGGCCTATCACGCCCAGCAGGAAGCGGCCATGGCGGCCCAGTCCGGAGCAAGCCAGCAGGCGCCTGGGCAGATCAGCCCGCTGACTGCGGCTACTGCCGCGGCTCCGGCTGGCACGGCGCAGCCGGCAGCGCCGCTGACTGCTGCGGACAATGCGGCAGCCCAGGCGCCGATTCCGCCACTGACGCCAAAAGCGCAGGAAGCCGCCCTGGAAGGCAATGGCAATTTTGCGATTCCGCCGCTGACAGCGCCGGCGGCGCAAGGCTAGGCAAAGGATGAAGACTGGCCGGAAAATGATTGGCAGGGGCCGGAGCGGCCGGAATTTTGGCACGCTCCTTGCTGTAAATGGGCATAACCAACTAAACGGGCAGGATATGCCTGCCATACAAGCGAGGCTGGAATGCGCCAGATAATACGTGAAAGCTTAAATCGCCAGGACAAGGCATTGGCGCTCCTGCGCGAGCTACTTGAAGAAGAATATGGCATCTTGCTTAGCCGCGACACCAACGGCGTGGTTTCCCTGGAATTTGCAATCCAGGAGCTGATTCGCCAGATCGCGGTCGAAAAAGCCCTCGTAATCCGCATGCTCGGCGGCGAGCGCGTCATGCAGTACGCGAAGTCGCTGCCGGATGAGGAGCGGGCGGAGTTTGAGCGGCTTTTCCAGTCTGTGGACAACAGCGAGCAGTCGGTCTCGCGCCAGGCATCGCGCAACGCGCAGCTGAGCCTGGCCCTGCTTGACCAGAGCACGCGCAATCTGCAGGCGCTTACAAGCCAGGTTACGCCGCCGCTTACGGGAGTGTATGGGCGTTCCGGCGACATGTTACATGCGAGGCACCCGCAGGCCGCGCTTATTTCGGGGAGACTATAATCATGCTTAGCGGTTTACTTAATATAGGCAATTCGGCTCTTAACGCATCCCAGGCCTGGATTTCCGTTACAGGCAACAACCTGGCCAATGCCGATACTGAAGGCTATTCGCGCCAGTATGTTGACCAGAAGGACGCCGGCGGGCTCACCTACCGGCCCGGAGCGCAGCCGCTTGGCGTCAACGCCCAGCAGATCATGCGCTTTTTCGACCAGTTCCTGGAAAAGTCCTACGTGCGCCAGAATGCGAATTCCTCACGCTGGAGCCAGCAGGACACGATCATGGCATCGGTTGAGAACCTGTTCAATGAGGCCAATCGCGTTGGCATCAACTCAGCAATGAACAATTTCTTCAATGCCTGGCAGGATCTGACCCTGCGTCCGGATGACACCTCGGTGCGCCAGAGCCTGCTCTCATACGCGGACAACATGGCCGACATGTTCCAGGGCACAATGAATTCCCTGAAGAACATTCAGGACGAAATGGATGTGTCAATTCGCCAGGGCGTTGACAGGGTGAATGACATTGCCGTGGCCATCGCGGACCTGAATCGCCAGATTACCGCCACTACGGTTGATGGCATTAATAATCCGAACAGCCTGCTGGACAAGCGCGACCAGCTTGTGCGCGAGCTGTCCGAATATGTGGATGTCGAGACGATCGATCATGGCAAGGGCGATTTCCGCGTGCAGCTCACGACCGGCCAGCCGCTGGTTGACGGCACGGAGACCTATAGCCTAGCTTTCCTGGCCGCGCAGAAAGAGAATCAGCTTCTGCCTGGTTCAAATTATGCCGGCACAGTCAATTTCCAGGGCTCGGACGAGTTTGAATATACAATTGAAGTGGCTAATGGAGGAGAATTAGCCTTTGATGATAACGGTAAACTGAAGCAACCAGTTCCCAGCATAAAAGTTTCTCTGGATGGAGGCAAGACCTGGATAAAGAACGCTAATGGAGAAGAAGAATTTGCCCTTAGCGCAACCAAAGATGAAAACGAAAATATCACTGTTGATGACATCAAGATTAAGGAGCTGACCTTAAGCTTTACTGAAGCTGAGAACTTCAACAAGGGCGACCGTTTCAACATCACGCCCAAGACAGGCCTGTACTGGATTGAGCCTACGCGCGGGCCTCAGAACATTACGCCGCAGATTGGCCTGAATGGCGTTGACAACCCGAATCGCGTTACAGGCGGCAAGCTGGCAGCGTACTTCAATGTGCGCGATGACAATATCGGCCGCTACAAGGATGAGCTGAATGCTGTCGCCAACAGCGTCATCTGGGAAGTGAACAGGATTCACAGCCAGGGCGCGGGCTTGCAGAAACTTGAATCTGTAGTGGGTTCGGAACGTGTTGGCAATACAACTGCGCCACTCGGCTCAGCGCAGGCAATGCTGGCAAATTATGACAAGCTGCAGAAAGGCGGTATTCAATTCCATGTCTATAACAATCTGGACGAAAAGATCGATTCTTTTACTATCGATTTTGACCCGTCTGAGAGCCTGAATGAGTTCGTTGAGAAATTCGCAGAACACGGCATTACTGCCCAGATCCAGGATGGAAAACTGCTGCTGGAGCCTACTCAGAACGGTACAAAATTTGCATTAGGTGTGGATAGCACCGGCCTGATGGCTGCCCTTGGCGTCAACACCTTTTTCAGCGGCTCCAGCGCAACGGACATCGCAGTCAATGACGCCGTGCACATGAACACGCAGCTGATTGCAGCGGGCCAGGTGAATGGCGCAGGCGAGATCAACCCGGGCGACAACGCCACGGCTACGGCCATTGGCAAGCTGGCTACAAAGCCGGTGACAATCAGCACTTTCTGGAAAACAGTCGATAACCAGAGCATCTCGCAATACTACGCCAATCTGGTTTCCACTGTGGGCACAGACAGGCGCCTGACCAAAACGAACACGGAGTATCACGGCGCGCTGACCAATGACCTGTATGAGCGCGTCACCTCGGTTACAGGCGTGAACATGGATGAGGAAATGAGCAATCTCATTAAATATCAACATTCTTACACGGCAGCTGCCAAGCTGATCACAACAGCGGACGAAATGCTGCAGACACTGCTTGGCCTCAAGCAATAATAATTATCTGAAGAAGGAAAGAATTTCCCTTTTCAGGCCCCAACCAGGCTAAATTAGCTATTAGATAAAGGATATAAACATGTCTATTCGCGTTACGCAACATACCATGTACAACAACATGGTCGGGCATATGCAATCCAATCTCGGCGCGTACATGGAAAGCATCCAGCAGGGCTCCAGCCAGAAGAAGATCAACAGGCCTTCTGATGATCCGGCTGGCACCTACCGGGTACTGACTACGCGCAATGACATGGTCGGAACCGAGCAGTATCAGGAAAACGTCGATACCGCCAAGGGCTGGCTCAACCTGGCTGACAGCGTGCTTTCAACCAACGTGGCAACGGCCCTTACCGGCCTGAAGGCGCTTGCGGAACAAGCCTCGACAGGCACATACACTGCCGATCAGCGCATGATCATGGCCGACCAGGCGCGCCAGTATTTTGGCCAGCTGCTGAATCTGTCAAATACCCAGTATGAGGACATGCACATTTTTGGCGGCCACAAGTACGACCAGCCGGCGTTCCAGCAAGGTCTTGCCGCAACCAGCTGGGATGAGAACTGGGATGCGGCAATTGACGATGGCCAGGTAAAAGTCGTTGGCTCCTCGGAGCGCACTGTTATTGTGCAATTTACTGAGCCTGCAGATCTTGATGAACCTAACTCGTTACCAAAGTTTCGCTGGTCCAATGATGGCGGTGAAACGTGGCAGGACGGTAAAATTGAGCAAAATTTTGGGCAAGATGAGGATGGCAACACGATAACAACTGGCTATACTTTTGATATGCCAGGTTCTGGCGTAACTATGACGATTGATGGCGACGAACTGCCACCAGTTGTTGCCGCTGATACTTCCGCTGGTCCGGGCGCGAACAACGGCACCCTGCTCTACATCCGCCCGACCGCCTATTACATGGGCGATGACAAGGACA
>JAAUYW010000148.1 GCA_014804915.1 Desulfovibrio sp.
GGCGAAAGAGTCGGCGCGCGCGACTGGGACCTTCATGTGGTGAAGGAGCTGTTCTACTACGCATACCAGTGCACGGAATGCCGCCGCTGCTCCCTCTATTGCCCCTATGGCATAGATACAGCCGAGATCACCATGATTGTGCGCGAATTACTGCATGAGGTGGGCCTTGGGCTGCACTGGATCATGGATCCTGTAAAAAATTGCAGCTTCACCGGCAACCATCTGGGCATCCAGCCGCATTCCTTTGTGGAAATAGTCGAAATGCTCGCCGATGACTGCGAGACTGTAACAGGCATCCGCCCCAAAACGCCATTTAACAAGAAGAACGCAGAAATCCTGTTTATCACGCCATCAGGCGATGTCTTCGCAGAGCCCGGCATTTACACATTCATGGGCTACCTGCTGCTTTTCCACGAGCTTGACCTGGATTACACATTTTCCACATATGCGTCCGAAGGCGGCAATTTTGGCTCGTTCGTGTCTTTCAACATGGCAAAGAAACTGAATGCCAAAATGTACGCCGAGGCTGAACGGCTCAATGTCAAATGGCTGCTTGGCGGCGAATGCGGCCATATGTGGCGTGTGATCAACCAGTACATGGATACCTATAACGGCCCGGCGCCAGCCAACATGACTGTTCCTGTTTCCCCGATCACAGGCACAGTCTTTGATGTGGCCGCTTCCACAAAAATGATTCACATTGCCGAATTTACGGCGGACCTGATCCGGCACAACAAGCTCAAGCTGAATCCGAAGCGCAATGCCAACCTGGTAACCACCTGGCATGACTCCTGTAATCCGGCGCGCGGCATGGGCCTGCTGGAAGAGCCCCGCTATGTGCTCAGGCATGTCTGCGAGAACTTTGTCGAAATGCCGGAAAACACAATCCGCGAGCAAACGTTCTGCTGCGGTGCCGGCTCTGGCCTCAACACAGAGGAAATTATGGAGCTGCGGATGCGCTCAGGAATGCCCAGAGGCAATGCCCTGCGCTATGTGCAGCAAAAATACGGCGTCAATCACATGGCCTGCGTCTGCGCCATTGACCGCGCCACATTGCCGCCTCTGGCCGACTACTGGGCGCCAGGCTGCACAATCAGCGGCCTGCATGAGCTGGTTGGCAACGCCCTTGTGATGAAAGGCGAAGCCAGGCGCACCATGAACCTGCGCCAGGAAGACCTGCCTGAGGAATGCCTTGACAACGAGCCAGGGACACAGGGGGAGGGCGAGTAAATGTATAACGCAAAAGCTATTGGCATAGGCATTGCCATATTTGTTGTTATCTTCAGCTCGCCATTCTGGCTAAGCTGGATAGGCCCTGACTACACAAAAACAGGCGTAGTGCTCCCTGCCAATGAAAAGAGCTGCATTGAAAATACGGAGTTCATGCGCGCCAACCACATGCGCCTGCTGGATGAATGGCGCGACAAGGCCTTGCGCGAGGAAAACCGCGAATACATCTCCGCGCTCAATGGCAAGCGCTGGCTCATCTCCCTGCAGAACACCTGCATGAAATGCCATAACAATTACGCGGAATTTTGTGAAAAATGCCATGTGGCCAACAGCGTTTACCCGTACTGCTGGACCTGCCACATCATTCCTGCGGAGGGCAAGTGATGAAGCGAAGAAAATTCCTCAAGGTAGCCGCGCTTACAGCCGCGGCCCTCGTCAGCGGCCTGGCTGCGCCTGCCAATGCGCAAATAGCGCCTGGCAAGTATGTCCCCCGCACCGGCTCCCTCCAGGCCAAACGCTGGGCCATGGTAATTGACACGCGCAGGTTTACCTCAAAATCCGATTTCGACGTTTGCATCGCAGCCTGCAATGAGGTTCATAATATCCCCAGCATTCCCACGGACCAGGGCATCAAATGGCTCTGGACTGACAGCTTTGACCACGTGTTTCCCGATGACATGAACAATCATCTCAACACGGCGGTCAGATCCCGTCCCTATCTCCTGCTCTGCAATCATTGCACAAATCCGCCCTGTGTGCGCGTCTGCCCCACGCAGGCCACTTACAAAATGCCCAATGGCATTGTCGCCATGGATTACCACCGCTGCATTGGCTGCCGCTTTTGCATGGCCGGCTGTCCATACGGCGCGCGCTCCTTCAATTTCGTGGATCCGCGCAAATACCTGCCTGATCCTGTCTATAATCCCACTTTCCCCACGCGCATGATAGGCGTTGTGGAGAAATGCAATTTTTGCGTGGAACAGCTGGATGCCGGCCGTCTGCCAGCCTGCGTGGTCGCATCTGCCGGCAAAATCCTGTTTGGCGATCTGGAGGATCCCAATTCCACAGTGCGCCAGGCGCTTGCCAATAACTTCAGCATTCGCCGCAAGCCGTCCCTTGGCACGCAGCCCGGCGTTTACTACCTAGTCTAGGAGCTGGCCATGCTGGAAAAACTACTTCACGCCTCGCGCAGCTATTACGCGTGGCTGGCATTTCTGCTCTTTGTGATTTGCGTCTGCGGAATTGTCTATCTGGATCAGCTGTTCAATGGCCTCGGCATCACCGGCATGAACCGCGATGTCTCCTGGGGCCTGTACATTTCGCAATTCACGTATTTCGTCGGCGTGGCCGCGTCCGCAGTCATGCTCGTGCTGCCGGCCTATTTCCATCACTATACCAAATTCAAGCGCATGATCATATTTGGCGAGTTCATGGCTGTAGCCGCAGTCGTCATGTGCGCACTGTTCATTGTGGTTGACCTTGGCCAGCCGCAGCGCATGATGAATGTGATGCTCTATCCAACGCCAAATTCAGTCATGTTCTATGACATGATTGTGCTGATCGGCTATCTCTGCCTAAACATCGTCATTGGCTGGGTTACGCTTGAAGCCGAGCTCAAGGACGCAACGCCGCCCAAATGGGTCAAGGTCCTGATCTACATTTCCATCATCTGGGCCTTTTCAATCCACACAGTAACTGCCTTCCTTTACGCCGGCGTGCCCGGGCGCCATTACTGGCTGACTGCGATCATGGCAGCGCGCTTCCTGGCCTCCGCCTTTTGTTCGGGACCCGCCATCCTGCTCCTGCTGCTCTTCATCGTGCGCAGGCTTACCGGCTTCGATCCGGGCAGGGACGCGATCCGCACGCTCTCGACAATCATTGTCTATGCAATGTGCATCAACGTTTTCTTCTACCTCTGCGAACTCTTCACAGCCTTTTACAGCAATATCCCCGGGCACATGGAACCCATCCTTTTCCTGTTCGCTGGCCATGACGGCCATCTTGCCTGGGTGAGCTACTGGATGTGGGCCTGCGCGATTATGGCCATTGGCTCGCTTGTCATTCTCATTCCGCCGCGCTGGCGCTACAGCCGCCTTCTCCCACTGGCTCTCGTCATGCTGGTGGCTGCCAGCTGGATAGACAAGGGCCTGGGACTGCTGGTCGGCGGGTTTACACCCAACATGTTTGAGGCGATCACGCCTTATATGCCCACTTTCAAGGAATGCATGGTGGCGCTTGGCGTCTATGCGGTAGGCGCGCTTGTGCTTTCCCTGCTCTGGAAAATAGCCCTGAGCGTAAAGAAAATCGCTGGCCATTTCAGCGATTAGGAAACCGCCATAAACCAGCGCCCGGAAGCCGGGCGCAGAATTGTAAAGCCGGAGGAATCCTCCGGCTTTTACAGTGTCAGCCAAAATCCAATCTGATCCTTGCCTTGCCTGAAAAAGGGAGCGTCAATGAAAGAAAATGTCAAGCCATTTGCCTGGGGCGCCCACATTCTCCAGGCCCTGTCAAATGGCATTCTGCTTACAACCAGCGATGGCCAGCGCGTTAACACAATGACAATAGCCTGGGGAATGCTTGGCATAGACTGGAATCTGCCTGTTTTTATAACTCTGGTGCGCACAAGCCGCCTGAGCTATGAATTTTTGCAGGCAAATCCGCAATTCACCATCAATGTGCCGACCGCGCAAATAGACAGGCGCATACTGGGAATCGCTGGCACCAAATCAGGGCGCGAGCTGGACAAGATCGCCAGCCTTGGCCTGCATCTGGAGCCGCCGGAGCGGATTTCCGTGCCAGGCATCCGCGAGCTGCCCCTGACTCTGGAATGCAATGTGATCTACAGTCAGGCGCAGGATCCAGCCGCTATACCTGCAAAACTGCGCGAAGCCTACCACCCCCCACACGGCGTGGACCTTTCAAGAGCCCTGAATCGCACCTACCACACTGCTTTTTACGGCCAGATTGTGGCTGCGTACATCATTCATTAAAAAAGCGCAAAAGACGGAGCGTATAACTGATCACGCTCCGTCTTTAATTTTTTTTAATATAGTTGCGGAAACCCTTTTTATGGGCTTTTTTGCGTTTAAGGGGACCGGCGTTTTTCCCGAGCCAGCTCTTTTGAAAAAATCCACGTTAGCCTTGCATGTTATATGACCGTATTTTATAATGCACAGAAGGAAACAGATCTGGTTTCCCCCCATATTCACGTTTTAAAGCTCAATCAGGGGCTACAATGAAATTCTTTGAAGATTATCCGGAATTCAACGGCTATGATGCCGCTTATTTGCTGCGTATTAAAGAAATGGAACCCATACCCAATACACCTTTTAGACGTTCCCTATTGAATGGCGCCTTGAAAAATTATAAACCCACTCCACTAACCTTACTGGAGACTGATCTCACCTTGCCAGCAACTGATCCTGGAAGTTCAGACTGGATTCCTTACAAATCGCCCTATCTTTCTGATGAAGAAGCAGGCATTCGTGCAGCTTTTGAACATGCGAGAATGAAGAGCTCAAACCGTGAAATACTGGCAATCGCTAAAGCAAATTATGATCATTTATACAATAGTATCAAAGATCTTACTTATGCGCGTGAAGAGGATGATATAAGAATCCTGCTCCTGCCAAAGCTGCTTGACAGGATGATCGAGCGTGAGCGAGATGAAATCAGAAAGTTTCATCTAGAATTTTTAAGGAACAGCTTTTATCTCTGGCTAAGCGAAAAAGTCTCTTTTGAGCCTAACTTCAATTTTCTTTATTATCCATACCACATGATTCTTGATTATCAAACAGGCAATGAGGCTCATAAGATGCATCTGCAAAAATTCTTTAATGCCCAGGCCAGAGAGGTCATCAGGAACAGACTGAAGAATGCTGGCCTATTTTCAGACCGCAAGGAGTATTTTGATTATACCCAGGGCCATCCATCGAACTGGCATAGCGATGCCCATCAGAATACATCAGTGAAGCATGGTTTCCATACCTCAAATATCGACATTCCTCAATTTCAGGCTCTTGGCGATTATTCTCTGGGCGCGTTAGCCAAAGGCTATACGATGCCTGCTGGCAATGGCAAACATTATATTTGCATATCAAACGCATATTCTTTCGTAAACGACTCCTTTGATTTTGAAGGCATCCAGTGGCTTGGCAACTGGGATTTTGAAAATAACGATTTTTACGCTTTGAGACCAGGGGACATACGACTCTTCAATAGCACGTTCAGGAATTTCAGCCAAAGATCAAAGCATGGACGTGATTTCCGCATAGTTTCGCCGCTATATGAAATACCGAAACAGGAGCTTAAATTTGCAGGCAAGGAAATTATCGATGGCGATATCTGCTGGAAGGTGGCGGAATGAGAATTTTTCACAACATTTACCATTTCTTGTTGTTCCTTTTTGTAAGCTGGACTGTATATAATACATTCATATTTGTTTGTTTTCTTCTGCCAGCTTCCAAAAATGAGTTTGCAGTATTAACCATTATCGATTTCTGGAATTTTTATTTGCTTGGGGCACTAGATTTTCATGCCTTTACCCGTGATCTTAATGATATATTTATTAACTGTCTGGATCCTTGGTCTTTACGCAAGTTTTGGCCATTCTATTTATACTCATTTGCCATGACTGGTATTGCGTTATATATATGGTGCGCTACCCAAAATCCATTTAGCGCATGTTTTCTTGCCATCGTCCACTGCATCGCAGGCCCATATCTAATCCTGCTCTTCAAGGATTACAGTATTTTATTTTGGGGAGCAATCGGCACTATCGTTTTCTATATATTTTTATATA
>JAAUYW010000149.1 GCA_014804915.1 Desulfovibrio sp.
GATGACTGGCTGGCGACAGATGCCCGCTATCTGGAAGCGGCCAGGGCTTTGTGGCCAGAAAATCGCATTCTTGTTTACCGCAATGCTTCCGCGCCTGATATTGCCAGACTGCTCTGTCGCTGTGGCGCGATGCTTGGCTTCGAGGGCCGGGGAGTGAGCTGGAGCCATGGCCAGAAACTGAAAGGTCTCCTCCGCCCTGGCCATTGCCTGCTGCCCGCGGACGGACTTGTGGAAAAATTGCGCGTTATCAAGGAGCCTTGTGAAATCGCCGCGCTGGAAAAAAGTTTCCTGCTCAATCATCAGATGTTTGCGTGGCTTGAAAACCGTCTTGCTGCTGGCGAGCTTGCAAGCCGTAATGAAAAAACCCTGGCCTGGGAGATTGAGAAATTTTTTCGCGACAACGGCGCCCAGGAACTTGCCTTTGACACAATTGCCGCCACTGGCAAAAACGGGGCCAGGCCCCATGCAATTCCAGGCGCGCGCATATTTGCCGCAAATGAGCCTGTGCTGGTTGACGCTGGCTGCCGCGTGGACGATTACTGCTCGGATCAGACTCGCACCTGGTGGCATGGGCCCGAGCCTTCCGCTGACTTTGAAAAAACATTGGGGCTTGTGCGCTCAGCCCAGGAGGCAGCTCTTGCCATGATGGCCCCGGGAGTGCCCTGCGCGGATGTGTATAAGGCGGCCACGCAGGTTTTTATTGACGCTGGCGTTGAAAAGGCCTTCACGCACGGGCTTGGGCACGGAGTGGGCCTGCAGACCCATGAGGCGCCCAGCCTTTCGCCATTCAGCAGCCAGATTCTGGCGGAAAACATGGTAGTCACAGTTGAGCCTGGCCTTTATTATCCGGACTGGGGCGGCGTTCGCTGGGAGAATACCGTGCTGATCGAAAAAAACGGCATTCGCATACTTTAGGCGCTCATGCTCGCGATTCTTGATTATGGCGCAGGCAATCTCACAAGCGTGGCCCGCGCTTTTTCAGCGCTGGACATTCCAGTCAGGATTACTGCCAATGCGAATGAGATTGCAGCGGCTTCCGGCATAGTCTTTCCTGGAGTCGGGCAGGCGGGACAGGCAATGACTGCCCTGCGCCAGACGGGGCTTGACAAGTGCCTGGCCGAAGCAGTCGCCAGAAAGCAGCCCCTGCTGGGCATTTGCCTGGGTTGCCAGATACTTGTCGCCAGCAGTGAGGAAGGCCCGACTGATACCCTGGGGCTGCTCGATGGGGTGTGCAGGAGATTCGATCCATCCCTGCGCGAAGAAGACGGACGCGTGATCAACATCCCGCACATGGGCTGGAACGGACTGCGCCTGAAGCGGCAGACGCCGCTTTTTGAAGGCATTGATCCGGCTTCCGAATTTTATTTTGTGCATGGTTATTATGTTGAGCCTGCCCCGGAGCTGGTCATTGCCACAACAGTCTATGGCAGGGAATTCTGCTCGGCGTACGGGCGCGATGGACTCTGGGCCCTCCAGTTCCATCCGGAAAAAAGCGGCCGAGCCGGGTTGAAAATTCTGGAAAATTTCAACAACTGGTGTCAGTCCCATGCTTTCCAGAAGGCTGATTGTCTGTCTTGATGTGCGCGACGGGCGCCTTACCAAGGGCGTGCGATTCGCAGGCAACCGCGATATTGGCGATCCTGTTGAATCCGCTGAGCGCTATTATCAGGAAGGCGTGGATGAAATCGTTTTTTATGATATCACAGCTTCTGCTGAAGGACGCGGCCTGTTTCTGGATGTGGCCAGGGCAGTCGCCGAGCGCATTTTCATTCCGTTCAGTCTGGGAGGCGGAATAGCAAGCGTCAAGGATATGCGCGCAGCCCTGCTTGCCGGAGCGGAAAAAATATCGATTAATTCCGCTGCAGTTAAAAATCCGTCCCTGATTACCGAAGGCGCGCGCGCGTTTGGCTCCCAGGCGGTGGTTGTCGGCATGGATGTATTAAAAACAGGCCAAAGCGCTGCCGCGCCTTCCGGATATGAGATAGTAATTCACGGGGGCAGAAAAAGGACAGGCCTCGATGCGCTGGCCTGGGCGAAGCAGTGCCAAAGCCTGGGCGCCGGTGAAATCTGTCTCAATTCCATTGATGCGGATGGCACCGGGGACGGCTATGAGCTGAACCTGACGCGCATGGTGGCTGACGCGGTAACAATTCCGGTGATCGCTTCTGGCGGCGCTGGCAAGCCGGAGCATCTCAGGGCCGCGTTGACTGAAGGCGGCGCCTCTGCAGCGCTCGTAGCTTCCATTGTCCATTATGGCCAGTACAGCATCAGGGAATGCAAGGCTTACCTGCAGGATTCAGGCGTAAAAATGAGGACTGTCTGGTAGTTTATGGCCGCGGTGGCGCTGCCTGGCAAGCTGCGGCAGATTCTTGCCGTATTGCCCAAAATCGCGCTTGCTTTTTCCGGCGGCGTTGATAGCCGCTTTCTTGCTCATGCGGCGCTGCTTTGCGGCTGCGAGCTGCTCGCCCTCAATGCTTCCGGACCTCATATCAGCCAGGCCGAGACCGCCTGGGCCAGGAACTGGGCCAGAAAGCGGGGCATCAGATTAATCGCGCTTGAATATGATCCCCTTGATCTTCCTGAAATACGCGCAAACAGCCGCCAGCGCTGTTATGCCTGCAAAAAGGCGCTTCTTGGGCAAATTCAGACCGCCATTGCCGGATTTGGGCCAGAATGGCAAATTTGCGATGGCGGAAATAGCGATGATTTGCAAAAATTCAGGCCAGGCCAGAAGGCGGTTGCTGAAGCTGGCGCGCTTTCTCCGCTGGCGGCAGCAGGCATTGGCAAGAATGGAATTCGCGAACTTGCCAGAACCACAGGCATGGATTTTTGCGAGCAGCCCTCGCGTCCCTGTCTTTTGACGCGCCTCAATTACGGAATTTCCCCAACGCTGGGACTGCTGTCAAGAATCGCAGCTTGCGAAGAGGGCATCGCCGCGCGCTTTGGTCCCCGGCTGGATTTTCGTCTGCGCCTGGCGCCTGCGCCTGTGCTTCAAATAACCGCACGGCCTCCGGCAGGGCTGCGACAGCTGCTTGCGAAGTACGGTTTTGGCGCTGCCGAAATCCGTCAGTGCGGCACAGTCAGCGGCTTTTTTGACCAGCCTGAGCCATAAGGTTTTTGCGTTATCTTGCCCTTTGTGGCAGAGTCCGTTTTTTCAATCTCCAAGCATGGAAACAGTAATGGAAGAATTCTCCCGCATTCAGCGCCTGCCTCCCTATGTGTTTGCTGTAGTTGGCGACATCAAAATGAAAATGCGCCGCCAGAATATTGATATTGTGGATTTCAGCATGGGTAATCCCGATATGCCCACGCCTGAGCATATTGTGGACAAGCTGGTGGAAGCATCCCGCAAGCCAGTCAATCATCGCTATTCGCTTTCACGCGGCATTCCCAATTTGCGCAAGGCAGTCTGCAGCCGCTACAAGCGCCTCTATGATGTGGATCTGGATCCGGATAGCGAAGCCATTGTTACAATGGGCTCCAAAGAGGGCCTCGCGCATCTGTGTCTGGCCATGCTTCAGCCCGGCGACGTGGTGCTGGCTCCTGACCCGACTTATCCAATTCACAAGTATGCGCCAATTATCGCGGGCGCGGATGTGCGCAGCGTGCCAATTGGCCCGGATCGCGATTTTTTTGAAGATCTGACCGAGGCAATGCGCCACGCCTGGCCCAAGCCAAAACTGCTTTTCCTGTGCTATCCCCACAACCCCACGACCGAAGTCTGCGATTACGAGTTTTTTCGCAAGATTGTCGATTTTGCCAAAGCCAACGATATCTGGGTGATTCACGATCTCGCCTACGCAGATCTGGTTTTTGACGGCTATGCCGCCCCCAGTTTTCTGCAGGTGCCAGGCGCGAAGGACGTAGGCGTCGAATTCTATACTCTTTCCAAAAGCTACTCGATGCCAGGCTGGCGCGTGGGCTTTTGTCTTGGCAACCCCAAACTCGTGCATGCGCTGGCGCGCATCAAGAGTTATCTGGATTACGGAATTTTTCAGCCAATCCAGATAGCTTCCACTGTGGCGCTGAACGGCCCGGATGAGTGCGTAGGCCAGATTCGCGATATTTATCGCGATCGTCGCGACAAGCTGATTGAGGGGCTGAACAGAATTGGCTGGGAAACGCCGGCGCCAAAAGCCACGATGTTTGTCTGGGCCCGCATTCCCGAGCCTTTTCGCAAGATGGGCTCAGTGGAGTTTTCCAAACTGCTGCTTACCGAAGGCCATGTCGCAGTTTCTCCCGGGCTTGGCTTTGGTTCTTATGGCGATGAATATGTGCGATTTGCGCTGATTGAAAATGAACATCGCACCAGGCAGGGCATAGCCGGCATTCGTCGCGTCCTGTCCGGGGCCGGAGCCTGATGGCTTTGCCAGCGCGGGATGCGCTCGCAATTCTGGATGAAGTCTCTGCCAGGCTTTGCGAGCCGGCGCTGCCTGGCCTGCCTCTGCGAGCCGGCCCGGGGGAAATGCCATCGCTGCCTGTTCTTGGCGAAATCATGACCAGACTCAGGGCGGCAATTTTTCCAGGTTTTTTTGGCAAGAACAGGCCGGATTCCGCATCCCTGCGCTATCATCTCGCTGCCAATCTGGACACCATTCACAGGCTGCTCGCGGGCCAGATTGTGGCCGGACTCTGTTTTGCCTGCCAGGCAAGCCCGGAACCTTGCGCAGGGTGCGATCAGCAGGGGCGCGAGGCAGCACTCGCCTTTATGGCTGCGCTGCCTGAAATCCGGCGAAAGCTGACCCTGGATGCGGAAGCAGCATACGAGGGCGATCCGGCAGCTTTCAGTCCTGGAGAAACCATCTTTTGCTATCCATCGCTGACTGCAATGTTTCATCATCGCATTTCACACGAGCTCTTCAGGCTGAAAATCCCGATAGTGCCGCGAATAATCGCGGAAATGGCGCATTCCACAACTGGAATTGACATCCATCCTGGCGCGAGAATTGGCGAAAGCTTCTTTATTGATCACGGCACTGGCGTGGTTATTGGCGAAACTGCGATAATTGGCGCTGGCTGCCGCCTTTACCAGGGCGTAACCCTGGGCGCGCTCTCCTTTCCCAAAGATCTGGATGGCTCCCTGACAAGGGGAATCGCCCGCCACCCGATTCTGGAAGACGATGTTACAGTTTATGCAAATGCGACAATTCTTGGCCGCATTACAATTGGCAAGGGTTCTGTGATTGGCGGCAATACCTGGGTTACGCGTGACGTTCCTCCCAATTCCAAAATTACCCTTGGCAAGGACTGGTGATGCGAATTTTAACGTCCATCCTTTTTGCGCTTTCCCTGGCTCTTTGCGCCTGCGCGAACGGCCCGGTGGCTGTCAAGGCCAGAGGCCAGGTTGAAATGGGGTTTGGCTATCAGAATATCATGGATGGCAAATGAAATTGCCCCCAGCAGGCGAATTTGCCTGCAAGGACGCCTGGGGGTTTGCGTGTAAGCCATGTTTGACTGCAATTACCGGCGCGTGGCCCAGAAGATGTGGGCCGGAAAGTCCGGCCCGTAATTTGCCTGCTGGCTACCAGCCCCCCATCATGCCGCCGTAGCCCCAGCAGCCGCCACGTCCCCGGCCGTGTCTGCCGCCATGATGATAGCCTCCCCCCCAGCCATTATGATAATACCTGGGTCCGGCGTAGCCAGGATCGCCACAAGGACCAAAACAATCCGGCGGCAGGCCTTGCTGTTCCAGCTGCGAGCGCACTGCCACCCTTCCGGCCAGCATTTTGCCTCTCAATTCGCCAATCTCGCGGGAAAGTTTCTCTATTGTCGCGCTATCCGGATTTGGGCTGGCCAGCTGCTGATCCAGGAGCTGGCGCTTGTAGGCCAGTTCCTCGCGCGTATTCTGCAAGGAAACATAATTCTCCGTAAAGATTTGTCTGGCTTGCGCCTGCTGCTCCGGCGTAAGCGCCTGGCCGTAGGGCTGGGCCTGAAAGCCGCCCTTGCCAGGAGCAGCGTAGCTTGCCGACGCCACGCCAAGTGCCAATGCGCAAAACAGTGCCGCAGCCAGGATTCTTTTACCCTGCTTGATCATTTTTTCTCTCCTTTTTCAGGTTTTATGCCAGAGTTAGCAATCCCTGTGCCAGAAGATAATTGCTTGTAATAACCGAAATGTTACGAGGAAAAAACAGGAAAGCATTACCCTGTGTAACCTTTTTATCCATAAAAATGGGTAAAAAGGTTACACTGGGTAATTTGGGGATTGCAGATGCGGCCAGAAAAACCTGAGGCTGGCAGAATCAGAATTTGGCCGCGCTTGCAGCCTCGAGCGTCTTCTGGAAATCAGCCTCGCTGTGGGCGAAGCTGATCATGCCGGTTTCAAATGGCGAGGGAGCGAGATAAATGCCCCGCTCGCGCATTTGCTTGTAGAATTTGGTATAGAGCCTGGCATCGCTGGCGCTGGCTTCGCTGAAATTGTGAACCGGATTTTCATTAAAAAAGACGGAAAACATGGATGCTATTGTCGGCACCTGCACAGGCAGGTTTTTTGCGGCAAGCACAGCTGCCAGATTCGCTGCGAATTTTGCTGTCCTGTCCTGAAGGCTTTCGTAGTTTTCAGTTCTGAGACGTTTCAGCGTGGCTATGCCCGCAGCCATGGCCAGCGGATTGCCAGAAAGCGTGCCAGCCTGATAGACGTCGCCGCTTGGGGCGACCTGTTCCATATATTTGCGCTTGCCGCCAAAACAGCCTACTGGCAGTCCGCCGCCAATTATTTTGCCAAAAGTCGCCAGATCCGGATCAATGCCAAAACGCGCCTGCGCGCCGCCATACGCCAGCCTGAATCCGGTGATAACCTCGTCGAAGATGAGCAGGGCGCCAAATGTATCGCATAGCTTGCGCAAGCTGTCCAGAAAGCCGGGCACCGGCAGCACCAGTCCCATGTTGGCTGCAACCGGCTCGACAATGACGGCAGCGATTTCCTTGCCATGCTCCCTGAAAAGCTCCTCTACTGCGTCAATGTCGTTGTAAGGCGCAAGCAGCGTATCTTTTACAACGTGATCCGGCACGCCTGGCGTGCCCGGGATGGACAGAGTGGCAACGCCAGAGCCAGCGGCCGCAAGAAAGGAATCGGAATGTCCGTGATAGCAGCCAATGAATTTGACAAGCTTGTCGCGCCCGGTAACAGCCCTGGCCAGGCGCAGGGCACTCATGGTGGCTTCAGTGCCGGAATTAACCATGCGCGCCATTTCCATGCCGGGCACCGCCGCAATTACTGCGGCGGCAAGCTCCACCTCGCCAGGACATGGCGCGCCATAACTCGTGCCTTTGGGCACAGCTTCAAGCAGCGCCTGCGTAACAGCGGGATCAGCATGGCCCAGAAGCATAGGGCCCCAGGAAAGCACATAATCTATGTATTCGCAGCCATCCACATCAAAGAGATGGCTGCCGCTCGCGCGGTCGATAAACAAGGGCAGGGAATCCACATTCTGGCAGGCGCGCACGGGGCTGTTCACGCCGCCTGGCATCAGCCTGCAGGCCTCGTAATAAAGTTCGGATGAGCGATCTGGCATGGCTGCCTCAGCTAAAATATTTCATGGAAGTTTTCTTTAATTCGGCAATGCTGCGTAAAACAGCGTATTCCGCATCAGGCCAGTTCCGGGCGAGTTCCCTCACTACCGCCTCGCATTCCGCGTCTGTGCGGCCATGCACCATTGTGTATAGGGTATAGGGCCACGCTGGGAAGCGGGATGGGCGAAAATAGGCATGGGAAACATGGCGATGCCTGGCTGCGACTGGCCCCCATTGGTCAGCCTGAGCCTGTGTCGCCACCCAGGCGACCATTGCATTGCTGTTCCAGCCGCCGCGCTGATGGCGGATGCTTGCGCCGAACCGCCTGATAACGCCGGACTCTTTCAGCCTTTGCAAAAGCCCGATCACTTCCGCTTCTGTCGAGCCTGTCTCTCTGGCGATATCAGCATAGGGAGCCGGCGAATCAGGAAGATCTTCCTGGACAATGGCCAGAATCGCGCGCTCCCTGGCAGTGAGCCCGGATATCATTCCTTTGCCTGGCGCACAAAGGAGCGCGCGAACAGATCCTGAATGGCTATGCGGCTGTTGTCTTCCAGAAAGCGGGTGCCTGTCGCTGCGAAATGGGGATGGGAAATCACGGATTTTTCAATTTCTGACCAGACGTCCTTTTGCCACTCAAACCATCTGCCTGAAGGCTGGTCAAACACCAGCAGCGGCTTGTTGCAGATTTTCGCAAATTCCGCGCCCCAGCCGGTGCCGCCCTTGACAGTGTTGTCAGGCTGGATGGAACCCACAACTATTACCTGGTCGCCGCTTGTCACCTGCCAGCAGATTGACTGCAAAACCTTGCGAAAATGGGGCGCGCGCGTATATTCGCGGTTCATGAGCCTTGATACATATGTAAGGCTTACGTCTTTCAGGGCCAGTTCTTCGGAAGTCAGCACACGCACGCCGCGGGTCCGCTCTATCTGGTGGCCTTCAAAGCTGAAATTCACTTCTTCTATGCCCCAGCTTTCGGCAAGCGCGCCAAAAAACTGCTCGGTGCCTGCGGCTCCGCCGCTATAAAGAACGCATTTTTTCGGATCAAGCATCTTGTTCTCCGCTTGTAACAGATTGTCCGCCTAGTCTGGCAGAAATCTCCACTTACGGCAAGGAAGTATTGCGCGCACTTCCCATTATGCGCAGGTATCGCCTTGCGCGGAGACTCCTGCCGGAGCTGTTATCAACCTGCCCTGACGCCTCTTTGCGCAGGATGCAAAAAAGGAATGGATTTTAACTTCACTGTGGGCTATTTTTGAACGCAAGCAAATAAAAGGCCTCCCCAGGGAGCAGGGATGGGATTTAGCCTGTGGTTGGCTAAATGTCCAATTTTTCTGGCTTGTCAGATAACGAAAGGAGTAGTTTTGATGAAAAGGCTTATCGCGCTGTTGCTTGCCGTTGGGTTGCTGGCTGGTTTCGCTCTTGTGAGCGCATCTGCGGCTGACGCGGCTACCACAATCAAGATTGCCGGCATGAAACCGGAGGGCGAACCCGAAACCATTGGCATGCATCAGTTTGGCAAATACCTTAATGAGCTTTCAAATGGCAAATATGTTGTCCAGGTGTTCCCCAATTCGCAGCTGGGCAAGGAAGATTCCTATATTGACCAGACGAGGCGCGGCATAATCCAGATGTGCGCTACAGGCACGCAGATGTCCAAGTTCCATCCCGCAATGGCAATGCTTGAAACGCCAATGCTTTATGACGATCTTGACCATGCCCATCGCGCCATGAACGGCAAGACTTTCGATCTTATCAATGATGGCTTCGCGGAAAAATCCGGCATGCGCACCCTGAACGCGTTTCCGCTTGGCTACCGCCATTTTTATACCAAGAAGCCTGTAAGCGGCATTGACGATGTCAAGGGGCTCAAGATGCGCGTGCCCAATATTCCCCTTTATACCAATTTTGCAAAGGAAGCGGGCATAAGCGGCCAGCCAATGCCGTTTGCTGAAGTGCCGGGCGCGCTTGACCAGGGCGTCATCGATGGCGGCGACAGCCCGCTTTCAGATATTGTCGCCCTGAAAATGTATGAAATCACTCCCGAAATCACCAAGACGGGCCATATTCTTGTCATTCATTCCCTGTTTATAAATGACAAGTTCTACAATTCCCTGCCCGAGCAGGACAAGCAGTGGTTCGATGAAGCCGCAAAGCGCGCGGCAGAGGATGTGTGGGAGCTGGTAAAGCAGGGCGACATCAAGGCTGAGGAGGCGATCAAGCAGGGCGGCGGCCATGTTACCGAGCCCAGCGCCGAACTCAAGCAGTACATGAAGGATGCCGGAGTGCGCAGCTGGTCCCTGTTCACGGATCCTAAGAGCAAGCAGCATGTGCCGAATGCCCAGGCGATTTTGGACAGCGCCGCTTCCTATCGCGAGGCAGCCAATTAGAAGAAGTTAGCACAGGCGATGGGCGCCGCCTGGCTGCCCATCGCCTTGGGCGTTTTTCACTTTGAAAATGCCCGGGCCGGCTGCCCTGGCAGACGGCCGCCATGTAGCCGCAAGGCATATTTGCCTGGCCCTTGAGCGGCGAAATGGGCGCTTTCAAATTTATATAATTTGAAAGTGAATCTTAATGAGTAGCACCCACGAGGTCTTTATGCCCAATCAGCCAGATCCAGTAAAAAGGGATTGCGGGCCTGGAGATGACGAATACGCCCGCGTTCTTGACACCATACCCGAATCC
>JAAUYW010000150.1 GCA_014804915.1 Desulfovibrio sp.
CTTCTGGTAAGGCAGGAGGATGTGGATCTGCCCTTATATGACACCGCCATTATCCATTCCAGACAGGCAGCGAAAATCGCGATCTCCGGCAAATAGCAAATATGCCGCTCCCCAGTACCTGCGAAATTGGGAGTTAATTCTTTTTTTCATCTTGTATGAGCAAGAAACCATAAAGGGAAAGGACTGCGCCAGAAATGGCGCAAAGCATCCATGCCCAGGACATGGTTCTATTCCTTCTTTGACCTGCGCATTGCCACGCTGCCTGTTCTGGCTACTTCCTTGATGCCAAAGCGCTGCAAAAGGCTCAGGATCGCATCCAGCTTTTCATGATCGCCAGTAGCCTCGATTGTCATTTCATTGTGGCTTACGTCAACAACCTTGCAGCGAAAAATCTCGACAGTGCGCAATATCTCCCCGCGGGCCGGGCCTTCTGCCTGCACTTTCACAAACATCATTTCGCGCTCAATTGCGTCGGCATCAGAAAATTCCATCACCTTGATCACTGACACGATCTTGTGGAGCTGCTTCATGATCTGCTCCATGATCACGTCATCGCCATGCGTAGTGATGGTCATGTGCGAAACGCCGTCCTCATATGCCGGAGCGACATTAAGCGACTGGATGTTGAAGCCGCGCCCGCTGAAAAGGCCAGCTACGCGCGAGAGCACGCCAGGCTCGTTTTCCACCAGAACGGAGATTACATGTCTTTGCATATTGCCATCGCTTCCTGCTATACCAGCAGCATTTCATCCAGCGCCGCGCCAGCAGGCACAATTGGATACACATTTTCTTCACGTTCCACGCGGACATCAACAAAGGCCGGCTTCGGCGTTGACAGCGCCTCTTCCAGCACAGGCAGCAGGTCTTCCGGCTTTTCTATCCTGTAGCCCTCCGCGCCATATGCCTCGGCAAGCTTCACAAAGTCCGGCTGGGCTTCCATGTTTGTGCAGCTGTAGTTGCCCTTGTAAAACAGCTCCTGCCATTGGCGCACCATGCCCAGATGGCCGTTATTGAGAATCACCACCTTTACCGGCAACTGGTTTGCTACGGCTGTCGCCAGCTCCTGGATGTTCATCTGGATTGAGCCGTCGCCTGCCACCACAAGCACCATCTTGTCTGGCAGAGCCAGCTGCGCGCCAAGAGCCGCTGGAAAGCCGTAGCCCATTGTGCCAAGGCCGCCGCTGGTGAGCAGGGTGCGCGGCTTTGTGAAGGTGTAAAACTGCGCAGTCCACATCTGGTGCTGGCCTACGTCAGTCGCAACTATCGCTTCGCCGTGCGTCAGTTCGCGCAGCGCCTCCACCACCTGCTGGGGCTTGATTTTCTCCCCAGGCTGCCATGTCAGCGGCTGCGCTTCCTTCCAGCTTTCAGTTTCCGCCTGCCAGGCCTTGTGCTTCGCCTTCCAGTTCATGTCCGGATGCCTGGCTTCGCATTGCCTGATAATGCCCTCAAGCGCCAGCTTGCTGTCGCCGACTACCGGAATATGGACATCGACGTTCTTGCGGATTGACGTCGGATCAATATCAATATGCACTATGCGCGCTTTTGGAGCGAACGCCGCCAGCTTGCCTGTCACGCGATCGTCAAATCTGGCGCCAACGCAGATCACCAGATCGGCTTCATTCATTGCCATGTTGGCCGCGTATGTGCCATGCATGCCAACCATGCCCAGAAACAGGGGATCCCTGGCGGAAAAGCCGCCAAGTCCCATCAGTGTGCAAGTTACCGGAATTTGCGCAAGATGCGCCAGCTCGGCCAGCTGCCCGGAGGCATTGGCCAGGATTACGCCTCCGCCACAAAGAATGAGCGGCCGCTTCGCCTCGGCCAGCTCGTCCGCGACCTTTTTCAGCTGGTGAATGTGGGGGGTGTAGTTGGGATTATAGCTGCGCATGGAAACTTCGCCAGGCCATTCAAATTCGGTGACTGCCTGAATCACATCCTTGGGCACGTCTACCAGCACTGGCCCGGGCCTGCCCGAACGCGCCAGATAAAACGCCTGGCGAATGGTCCGGGCAAGCTTGCTCACATCCTTGACCAGAAAATTGTGCTTTGTGCATGGGCGCGTAATGCCCACTATGTCCACTTCCTGAAAGGCGTCATTGCCAATCAGCGCTGTCGGCACCTGGCCTGTGATGACGACCAGCGGTATGGAATCGGCATATGCCGTGGCAATTCCGGTTACCGTATTGGTCGCGCCCGGGCCGGAGGTAACCAGACAGGCTCCCACCTTGCCGGAGGCTCGCGCATAGCCGTCAGCTGCGTGCACCGCGCCCTGCTCATGCCGCGTCAGCACGTGGCGAATGTCCGGATGGTTGGGGAGCTCGTCATAAATGTCTATCACGGCGCCGCCAGGATAGCCAAAAAGAACGTTGACTCCCTCTCGCCTGAGTGATTCCAGCAGGATATACGCGCCCGATGCTTGCATGAAATTATTTCCCTTCCTTGAGGCCCTCAAGAATATTCATCATTCTGGTCTTGCCATCCAGTTTCTGCTTTTTGAGCTGTTTAAGCGTTTGCTGCTCCGCTGGCGTCAGATGAGCGTGGCTTTCAAGTTTTTCGATCTGCTTTTCATAGAGCAGATGATCGTCCCACAGCGCTTTCAGTTCAGGATTTGTTGCCGCGTGTTTTTCAAGCAACTGCTTTTCCTGCTCATCCATTGCTAACTCCTTTTGCTGTTATTAGCGCCCTGTGCCGGCATCCGCCGCTGCTAGGAAAGCTTCGCGGCGTATTGCGCAAGCGACTTCACAACGCCCCAGTTAAGCAGCTCAATCGCTATCAGCACCACTACTGGCGAAAAATCGATCCCTGCCGCGTATGTCCATGGCAGCCATTTGCGCACACGGTAGAAAACCGGCTCCGTAAGCATCCTCAGGGCGCGCACTATCGGATTCATGGGATTGGGATTCACCCAGGTAATCAGGGTGGCGATCACCACGATCCAGAAATAGATGTTGAGCAGCGAGCCCGCAATCATGGCAATAGCCGCCAGGGTATTGGCAAAGAAGATCATCTCGCGCCCCTCCTTGCTGCGTGGTGTCAGGCCAGAGAATTCCGGCAAGCTCTTCCCAGCCCGAAACCTCAAGATCGCCGCCAATTTTTGGATTATTGAAAGCCGCGAATACCGCCCCTCCGCCTTCGGCTGCGCGGCGGTCATCCGGACTGTCGCCCACAAAGAGCATCTGGCCTGGCAGGCATTGCCAGACCGAGCGAATCCTGTCCACTCCTTCTGGCGCGGGCTTGGGCAGCTTCACATCCGTGGAGGATATGACCGGATCAAAATAGGGGGGCAGGCTGAATCTGTCCATTATCTTTCCAATGCCAATGTCGGTGCGATTTGTGTCTATTGCCTGACGCAGACCGCGCTGATGCGCGCTTTCAACAAATTCGCGGTATCCTGGCATCAGGTGAATGCGCGGCAATATGTCAGCATCATAGTTGATCGTTTTTTTGATCGCAGGTTCAATTTCAGAATGCAGCGCCTGGGGAACAAGCCACCTTATCGCATCCTGAAACGTGGCCTGGAAGGCGAATACCGCCTGCTCGTCCGTAATTGGCGGAAGTCCAAGCTCAGCCAGGATGAGATTGTAGAGATGGCGATTGCCATCAGCGGAATCAATCATCACGCCGTCGCAATCATAGATTATGCCGCAAAGCCCATCAGGAAAAAGCCGTTTCATTCCCCTCTCCAGACAAGCCAGACGCGCTCGGGATTGTAAATTTTCGCAGCCTCTGTCCTGGCAGGACCGGAATGTCCCAGCGCCTGCCAAAGCGGTCCTCGCGCTTCAAGAAAACCTCCGCCTTTCAGGCCAAAGCCGCCAGAATCCGGCTTTTTGAATTCGAGAAATTCAGGCAGTTCTTCAGCCATGCGCCCTTCAGCCAGAATGGCCTGGGCCGGCGAAATGAAAAAAGCCGCATTTGCGACTACCGGGCGCCAGGACAGCTCCATGCCTGGAGACGCAGCTTCGGCAGCTCCCCTCGCCGCGCCTGCTTCAAGAAAATTTTCCGGTATCGCCTGCTCCTTCAGCAGGCATTCCCGCTCCAGCTCTTTCAGCTCCCCGAGAATCTGCTCCTGGCGCCAGCTCCAGAGCAGAAGCTGCTGCGCCAGCTCCAGCGCCGCTTCAAAAGCTCCGTGCAAACTCGGCCTGCCAGCAAACATGCCAATTGAGGCCAGCTCCTCGCTGTCATTCACAAAAGCGCTGAACTGGCTGGCTGACCAGGCATTGCGCATCGCATCCAGCTCATCACAACCCATCAGTTCAAGGGACTGGAGAAAACTTGCAGCAGCTGCAGGCTTCAGGGGATAATTTGCGGGGCGCCAGGCGGTTTCCGGCATTGGATCTGCGTGACCGGGCCAGAGCGTGCGAAAACCTGCCAGTGCCGGATTCATGGCAGGGCGCATATAGGGAAGCCGTATGCAGGCTGGCGTTTCCATAAAACGCAAAATACCAGCACAGGCACAGGATTGCAAGCGGCCTGAATTCGGGCCGGTCCGCAATTCCGGGCCACGCGCTGGCATCCGCGGGGCCTGCCAGGACTCCCGCGCCCTGATGCTTGCAATCATCAAGGAAAAGTTGCAAACTATGCCTGACAGGAGGCACTTATGAAAACTGGCACCAAAGTTACCCTTGCGTTTCTGGGCGGCGCGGTCGCAGGCGCCGCTGTGCTCGCCTATCTCAATCGCGACAAGCTCGACTGGGACGGCATCAGGCCTGCGGCTGCCGATTTACTTGACAAGGGCGAAAAGCTGAAGGAAACCCTGCTGGCAAAGTTTGAAGCCCTGAAAGAGGAGCTCTCAAAAGATGTAGAAAAAAAGGATGAGGTCCTGGAAGACCGGGATGCCTGACATCCAGCCAGGCCGTCTTGCAGCTGCGCGGCCTGGCTTCGCGTCTTTCTGACGCTCCAGCGCGACCGCGCGCCCGCGGTCGCCCGCTTTCAGTTTCTACCTATCTCGCTCCGCAACACTTTTTGTATTTTTTGCCGCTTCCGCAAGGGCACGGGTCATTTCTGCCTACGCGGGGAGCGGACCTGGCTGGTTTTTTCTTTCTGGGCGCTTCCGTCTCGGTTGAAGCCGCGGAATACGAGAGCTCCTCCTGCTCGTGATGCCGCAGCTCGCCGGCCGCGTCCGGCGTCGGCCCGTCAGCTTGCGCGTTTTCCACTGCAGGCGCAAGCTGCACGCGCACCCGCGTCAGGGCCCTGAGCACGCTCTCGCGAATCTGGAACAGCATGTCCTGGAACATGTCAAAGCCTTCGCGCTTGTATTCCAGCTTGGGATCGCGCTGCCCATAGCCGCGCAAGCCTATGCCGTCGCGCAGGGCGTCCATGTTGCGCAAATGCTCCTTCCAGCAGCGATCCACCTCTTCCAGCAGAAAATAGCGCTGGATATCGCGATAGCTCTCGCCTGTCTGCTGCCTGAGCTCATCCAGGATGGCCAGGGCAAGCTGCCTGGCTTCCGCCTTGTCCGGAAAGGGCGCGCCCTCAGGCAGGGAGCGGTCAAGATTGATAACATCGCGCAGCCTGGCCAGAACATTCTCCCGCGCTTCTGCCTGGTTTTCCGGAGAGGCAGCGTCAAGCGGCCCATATGCTTCATCAAGCACATCATCAAGAAATTCCCCGAGCACGTCATCAAGCTCGGTTTCGGTCATCAGATCGCGGCGCAGGGAATAAATCACCTCGCGCTGCTGGTTCATGACATTATCGTAATCAAGCAGCGTCTTGCGAATTTCAAAGTGGTGCGCTTCCACGCGTTTTTGCGCGCTTTCCACAGCGCGGGAGACCATCTTGTTCTCGATGGCTTCGCCATCGCGCAGGCCCAGCTTGTCCATCAGGCCCCTGATTCTGTCCGAGCCAAACAGGCGCATCAGGTCATCTTCCAGCGACAGATAAAATCGCGAAGAGCCAGGATCGCCCTGGCGGCCGGAACGGCCCCGCAGCTGGTTGTCAATGCGACGGCTTTCATGGCGCTCCGTGCCCAGAATATGCAAGCCGCCAAGCTCTATCACGCCCTCGCCAAGCACTATGTCCGTGCCGCGGCCAGCCATGTTTGTGGCTATGGTAACCTTTCCCTTCTGTCCAGCCTGTGCCACGATCTCGGCCTCGCGCTCGTGCTGTTTGGCATTGAGCACATTGTGCGGAATGCCCAGTCTTGTCAGGCGCTGCGAGAGCATTTCCGAGGTCTCGATCGAAATGGTGCCGACAAGCACAGGCTGGCCTTTTTTGTGCAGTTCGGAAATCGCCTCCACTATGGCGTCAAACTTCTCCTTGCGCGTCTGATAGATCAGGTCCGGCTTGTCCTGGCGAATCATCGGCTTGTTGGGCGGAATGGAAGTTACTTCAAGATTGTAAATCTGCTGAAACTCGACAGCCTCGGTATCGGCTGTGCCAGTCATGCCCGAGAGCTTGTCATAAAGACGGAAATAATTCTGGAATGTGATTGAAGCCAGAGTCTGGTTTTCAGCGGCGACAGTGACGTGTTCCTTGGCTTCAAGCGCCTGATGCAGACCGTCTGAATAGCGCCTGCCGGCCATCAGCCTGCCTGTGAATTCATCCACGATCACCACCTGGTCGTCCTGGACGATATAATCCACATCGC
>JAAUYW010000151.1 GCA_014804915.1 Desulfovibrio sp.
GTTCGCGCCCTATCTGCTTGATTTTTCCTACAAGGACAATATCGGCGGAAAGAGCGACGAGGTGCAGATAACGCTTCACAACCGCGACGGCCGCTTTTCCGGCGAATGGGCCTTGCAAAAGGGCCTACCAGTCGAGGCCGAAATCATCTGCAAAAGCTGGGAGGAGCCAGACTCCGATCTCTCGCTGCCCTGCGGCTCCTTCAGGATTGACGAGATCGAGTTCTCCGGCCCTCCGGACAAGATCTCGATCAAGGCCGTATCCGCGGATCTGACCGGCCCCCTGCGCGACACAAAAAAACCCGCGCCTGGGAAAACATGAGCCTTTCCGGCGTGGCCGCGCAAATCGCCTCCGAAAACGGGCTTGAGCCGTTTTACTCAGGCCCTGATCACAGGTTTGAGCGCCAGGACCAGCGCAATGAATCCGACATCTCCTTTTTGAACCGCATAGCCTCGGATCGCGGCTGCCACTGCAAGGTGCACAACGGCAAGCTGGCAGTCTTTGACGCCGAAAGCGCGGAGTCTGCCAGCGCGTCGCTCTCGATCCCGAAAAAGGGCGACCTGTATTCGCCCGCTTCCTGGAGCTTCAAGGTCGCAAGCTCGCAGACAGCCTACACTGGCGCAAAGGCCGCCTATACGGATCCAAAAACCGGCACAACGCATCTGGCTGAAGTCAAAAGCGAAAAGCGGCATGAGGCCGGCTCCGGAAAGGACCTGACCCTGCAGGAGCGGGTTGAAAGCGCAAGCCAGGCGATCACCCTTGGCCGCGCAAGGCTGCATGAGCAGAACCAGAAAGAGGAGACGGTCAGCATCGAAATCATGGGCTGCCCGAAAATCGCGGCCGGCCAGACGCTGGAGCTGACGGATTTTGGCAGCTTTTCCGGAACCTACTCCGTGAAATCGGCAACGCACAGGGTTACAGGCTCTGGCGGCTACAAGACCAGTCTTGAATTGACAGCGCCCGCGCCTACCAGCGGCGTGTCCGCGCACGATGAGGTATGAGCATGTTTGATCTCGCAGCCCTTGAGCGCCGCGTGGCAGCGCTTGAAGCATCGCAGACGGCCTCCCTGCGCTTTGGCCGCGTGACTGGCGTGAAAGGCGGCAAGGTTCGAGCCCAGTTTCAGGACGGCCAGGGCATGAACTCCTACGATCTCTCGACAGTGCAAAAGCGCGTCCTGAAAGACAAGTACATCTGCATGCCGGATATCGGCGAGCCTGTGGCCTGTCTCTTCTCTGGCCAGGGCTGCGAGCAGGGCGTGGTGCTCGGCGCCTACTACAATGGCCGCGAGGAAGATCCAGGCCAGGAATCATACATGGATTACCGCCAGTATGAGGACGGCACCCAGCTCTGGTACGACCGCCAAAACCACAGGCTGGTCGCCAGGGTGAAAGGCGACTGCGAGATCGAGGCCGAAAAGACAATCCGGGCCAGCTGCAGGGAAGAGGCCGAGATCCATTCCGAAAAGGAGCTGGTCCTGAAAGCGCCGCAAATCAAACTCCAGGGCGTGATCAGCATGGAAAATTACGATGGCGGCTTCACCTCCGGCGAGCTGCGCGACAACTTCCATGTGGTTGAGGGCGACATCACGGCAGAGGCTGTTTCCCTGCGCCAGCACTGCCATGAGAATTCTGGCGGATCTGGCACTGGCGGCAAGCCGGTCGGAGGCTAGCGGCATGATCCTTGCGCCCTGCTGCGTCAAACTGCATTTCGGCTGCGGGTCATGGACGTTTAAGTCCACTCCCCTTGCCTCAACTTGTTTTCCTTGCATTGCATCAAGGCTTATGCCGCTAAAAATTTGGTGAATGTATGCAAACTGGCTCGCTTGGCTCGACAATCTTTGAAGTCTCATCGTCAAAAGTGCTGACGCCAAAATCGGTCGGCTTTTCGCGCGAGGCCAGTTTTGAGGATCACCAGGTGCAGGGCAGCTATCCAAGGCCCGAGTTTCTCGCGCCCGGGCTTGCCAGCGTCAGTCTGGCGATCACGCTCCGCGCAGACCTTGGCGTGGATCCCTGGGCAGAGGCCGAAGCCCTGGAAGAGAAAATGATTGCCGGCGAGGTGCTGCGCCTGGTCATTGCCGGCCAGAACCTGGGCAAGTTCACGATCCGCAAGATCGATCAGTCCTGGCGCCACTGCTTGAGAGGCCATGCGGGCCCGCTGATTCTCGATCTTGGCATTGAGCTGAAGGAATACTGGTAATGGAGCTGGTTATCAATCCGCAGGAAAGGCTGCCGCTTGTGATTGGCGCGACGGGCATGGATACGATTGTCCAGAATATTCGCATGATACTTCTGACAATGCGCTATTCCATTCCGCTTGACCGCGCATTCGCGCACGACGGCAAAATTATCGATACGCCCGCGCCGCTGGAAACCGGCCGCAAGACTGCCGAGCTGATTGACGCGATTGAAAAATACGAGCCGCGCGTGAAAGTCCACAGGATTGATTTTGTCTGGAATGACCGAAAGGCCAGCTGCAGGAAGGCCAGCTTGCCCCACGCGTTGTCTTCAGCATCCGGGACGGAGTGGAATTATGAGCGAAATCCTGTTTGCCGACATAGATTCTGCCAGCGTCGAGGATGCGGTAATCACAACCTACGAGCAGATCGCCGGCGTAACCCTGCATCCGGCTGATCCGGTGCGCCTGTTTCTGGAAAGCATCGCCTACAAGCTGGCTGTGCAAAACAATGTCATCAATCTCGCTGGCCGCCAGAACCTGCTTGCCTATGCCACAGGCGAGCATCTTGACTACATCGGCATGATGGTCGGCACAGCCAGGCTGGGCGCGAGTTTCGCCTCCTGCGAGCAGACGTTTTACCTGAAAGCGCCGCTCGGTTTTTCTGTGGCCATACCGGCCGGAACGCGCGTGACTACCGGCGATGGCAAGGCAATTTTCGCGACCCTGGAGGCGCTTGAAATTCCGGCTGGGGCCGCTTGCGCCACTGGCCGCGTCCAGGCGCTTGCGTCAGGCGCGCAAGCCAACGGCTTTGTGCCAGGCCAGGTCTGCCAGCTCGTCGATCCCGTGGCCTATATTGAAAAAACCGCGAATGCCACTGTCACGCTCCTGGGCAGCGACATTGAATCCGACGAGCGCTACCGCTCACGCATCCAGCAGGCTCCGGAGGCGTTTTCCTGCGCCGGCCCGGTTGGCGCGTACCGCTTTTACGCCCTGGCCAGCCATCCGGATATTTCGGCTGTCGCGGTGTACAGCCCCGAGCCTGGCAAGGTGGACATCCGCCCGGTCCTGAAAGGCGGGGAGCTGCCGCCGCAGGACGTGCTTGACGATGTGTTCGCCGCAGTCAATGCGGACAATATCCGGCCCCTGACTGACACTGTGCTGGTGCAGGCGCCCGAGCTTGTCGAGTTCGATATTGATTTCACCTGGTATCTGGCAAGCGACCGCCAGGTGTTTCTGGATACGACCCGCCAGGCTGTTGCCGACGCAGTCGAGGAATACCGGCTCTGGCAGCGCACCCAGCCAGGCCGCGACATTCTGCCAATCCGCCTGGCCTCGCTGCTCGAGCAGGCTGGCGTCAAGCGGATCGAGCTCAAAAAGCCTGCCTACCGGAAACTTGAGCAATGGCAGCTTGGCCGCGAAAAGACGATTTCCGTAACTTTCGGGGGGGTTGAGAGCTAGTGCTTTTTCTCATCCCTGTATTTGAGCCAGAAGCCGTAACCGGCAATCACGCTGCCAAGAATGGCGTAAAGAAGCCAGTAAATATTCATTGCTATTTCCCCTTTGGGGTTAGCCAGAAGCTAAGAAATATAAAGGCCGCTCCCAGGATAAGGCCCGCGAGCGAGCCCTGGAAAATGCCAAGCGCCACGCCCGCGACTCCGAGCTTTTCCATTATGTCTGCGGCTCTTTTTCTACGCGGTGTCATGCTGACGCAGGATAATTGCGATTTGAGCGTTTGTCCAACAGGAGCTTTGGCATGAAGCTCGCTGACGCCAGCTTCCTGCGCCTTCTGCCGGATCACATCTCCGGCGATCCGCAATTTGCGGCTGCCGCGGCCGCAGCGAACCCAATCTCGGATTCGATTTCCAAAGCCATTCCCAACCTGCTTTTGTGGGCGCGGCTTGGCGGCCAGGATCCCAAAACCTTTCTGCCGCCGCTGCAAAGACTCACTGCCGCCAGACCCGGGCTTTCGCCGCTTGACCTGGACACGCTGGAATCCCTTGCCTGGCAGTTCCATGTCGATTTTCGCGAAGTTGCGGCCAACCGCGGCCAGCTTGCGGAAATGGTGCTCAATTCCATTGCCTGGCATCGCATCAAGGGCACTCCGGCCAGCATGAGGGCCGCCCTGTCGCTGTTCAGTTTTGGCGGCATCTACATTGACGAGCACGACCCGGGAATGCACTGGGCCACATACCAGCTTGGCTTTGACGAAGTCGCAAGCCTGGACGATCTCGCCCTGATTCTCAAGATCTGCAATGAAATGCAGCCTGCGCGCTGCCGCCTCTGGCGCGTCTATACTTCCGATTTCGACTTCCGGCCTGGCGTCTGGAGCGGCAAAATTCCCAAATACGCCTGGAGCGAATGCTGGTGGAGCAGCTATTCAGGCAGCTATTTCCCGGAACTGCCAGGCCTTGACGACCGCGGCCTCCTTGTCAGCTTTGGCCTGCGCCGCCGCTTTCTCTGCGAGCAGTACCTGACCGGCATTGGCCTTGGCAGAAGCGACATCTTTTGCGAACGCATGCCGCTGTTCCGCTATCCTGTCTGGAGCGAGGCCTGGTGGGGCGAAATTTTTCCGCCAGCCCTGCCTTTTGCTGTTGCTGCCATTATTCCCCTGCATGGCTGCGAATACATTTATGAGCCGGAAGTTCCCTGGTATGACGCCCCCTGGCAGGCCTGGCCCTGGGCAAAATCGCGCCGCTGGGATCGCAGGCATCCGGTTTTCAGCATTTTCAACATCGGCATCCCCTTTGCCCAGGAATGCTGGTCTGACGCTCCGAACAAGGGCGAGCGGCATCACTGGTGGCACGACGACTGGCCGGCCAAAACCTGGCCTCGCGGCGTCTGGCCAGATCGCGTCTGCAAGTCCGGCGGCTGGAGCGCCGAAAACTCCTTCTGGGGCACACGCGAAGTCCTGATTACAGCCAGCGCGCCCGAATGGGGGAATTTCCGCTGGTCTGACAGGATTGCCGAGCCGGTTTACAGGCGCATTGACGAATTTTTCTATGATTACGACGCCTGGCTCTACCTGCCCATTCTGCCAGACCCGCAAGCTCGCGTCGCCATAACCGCGATCCGGCCCTTCCTGCTTTGCGGCTGGCCCTGTGGCGCCTGGCCGGACAAGCCCTGGCGCGACGATCTGCCATTTTTTGGCAGCCAGATTTTCGCTGGCTTTTGCGAACAGCTCTTTGCCCGCAGCTGGCTTGACGCAGCCTGGCCAGATCTTCCCTGGAATTTTGATCCAGGCAGGTATGCTGTCTGCGCCTTCACCAGCGGCAACGCCTGGCAGACCTTCAGGCTTGATTCGCCAGATCCGCTCTCCGCAATGGCCAGCCTTTTTTGTGGCCGCATCAGCCACGCGGTCTGGCCGGATACATCCTGGCCGGAGCACGACTGGTATTACGGCTGGACTACATCTGGCGAGCAAATCCGCGCGGAGCTTGTGCCGTCAAAACGCGAGGCGCCGCTTTCCTTTGCCGCTCCGCTGCTTGCGCATGAAATCAGGCTTGAAATTCCGGATCCGGCTCCGGTCAGCCAGGCGCAGGCGCTGGCCGCAAGAACCGCCGGCCGCGAGGCCTGGCAGCCCGGGCCCTGGCCTGAAACTGCGTGGCCGTCTGGCCCGCAAGCCTGGTCAGCCCAGCTTGAATGCGGGGAAATCCGGCATGAGCGCAGGCCGGCAGCCAGCGCCGGCCTTGAGCTTCTGCCGGTTTGCCTGGACGCGCTGGCTCCGGACTGCTTTTCTGGCAGCGGCGAATCCTGGCTTGCCGAAATCGGCAACAGCCCGCGTTTTTGCGACTGGGCTGAAAAACCCTGGCAGGCGCAAGCCTGGAACAGGATTACCGGTTATGGCCGCGAACAGGCGGCTTTTGCCATGCAACTGAAATCCAAACTCATGGAGGCATGAAATGGGAACAATAGCGACCCTGACCAAATGCGGCCGCGCGGCAATCGCCAAAGCCATAGCCGCCAATCCGGTTTATCTGGCCTGGGGCTCCGGCCTTGAGGAATGGGACAACATGGGCGATGCCGATCTGCCCTCCCTGCTTGACCGCAAAAGCCTTTACAACGAAATCGGCATCCGCAGGGCGTCCGTCGTCGGCTTTTGCGAGCCTGCTGACACTGGCGATATTGTCGTGCCAATCGGCATGGGCGCGGATGGCGCAACTGTCGAAACCGCGCGTTACATGCAGATGCCGGATCCGACGCCCTATCTCTACATCAAGGCCGCGTTTGACTTTGGCGATGCTGCCAATGCCGTCATTCGCGAGATCGGCCTTTTCCTCTCAACCGAGCCAAAGGCCGAGCTGCCGCCAGGGCAGATGTATTTCACTCCGGACGAGATTGCGAAGCCTGGCGATCTGCTGGCAATGCAGATCGTGCGGCCAAAAATTCTGCGCTCTCCGGCTGTGCGCCAGATCCTTGAGCTTGTCCTGCCAATCTAGGGAGCCGAACCATGAATTTGCCTACTCCTGTCGCAAACTACTGGAACCGCTATAGCGAGGCCAATGACTACACGGACGTGCTTCTCCGCGATGGCTATGCCACGCAGGCTTCGGAAATCAACGAGATCCAGTCCATAATTGACGCCCGCATTACCCGCCTGGCGCGCTCGCTGTTCGCAGACGGCGATGTCATCAATGGCGGCGCGATCCAGATCAACGCCACTACCGGCCGCGTCAATGCCAGCGCTGGCGAGATTTTCGCCTCCGGCCAGATCTGGCAGGTTCCGGCCCTGACTTTCACCATTCCGGTCAAGGGCGCGGTCGCGATCGGCATTGTCCTGACTGACAGGGTGATTTCCGAAAAAGAGGACGCGAACCTGCTCAATCCCGCGCGCGGCCACGCCTCCGAGGGCCTGCCAGGCGCGTGGCGGCTCAGGCGCACTGCCGCCTGGGGCTTTGCCACTGGCGAGCTGGACAACTTCTATTCGGTTTACGACATTACAGACGGCATCATGGCCGTGAAAGAGGCGCCGCCAAACCTTGAGAGTTTCAATCTGGCGATCGCAAGATACGACAGGGACAGCACAGGCGGCGGCACGTACGTCTGCAACGGCATGGCTGTGGCCGCCGAGCCGATAACTGATCTCACAAAGCAGTATTTCACCATCGCGGCCGGACGCGCCCGCGTCAATGGCGCCGGCATTGACGTTCATTCGTCAATGCGCATTGGCTATGCCACGCAGCCTGACTTGCGCACAATTGACACCGAGGTCATTCAGGCCACTGGCGCGGCCAGCCAGACCGTGAAAGTCGCGCATCCGCCTGTCTGGAGCTACGACAACCTGCGCGTCACCAACCGCAAGACCGTGACCGTCGTGCATGGCAATTACTCCGGCTGCACGGACAGCCTGCCGGATACGAGCATTCTCAACATCATTTCCGTTGTCCAGGGCAGCACGACCTATGCGGCCGGCACAAGCTGGGTGCGCGTTGGCGATACCCTGGACTGGTCGCCAACCGGCCCCGAGCCTGCGCCAGGCTCGAGCCTGACTGTAACCTACGACTACCTGAATACGAATGTTGAGCCGCAAAGCCCGACCAGGGACGGCTTTGTGGTCAGGAACGCGGTCGCCGGCTCATCCATAATGATCACCTACAAGCAGGCGCTCCCGCGCATTGACGCGCTCTGCGTTTCCGATGCCGGCGAGTTCCGCTTTCTCCAGGGCCCGGCCAGCGAGTATGGCGCCAGGGCGCCGCAAATTCCGGCCAACCTCCTGCAGCTCTGCTCGATCAGCCAGGACTGGCGCAAGACGCCGACTGTAGCCAATGACGGCATTCGCGCCGTAAGTTTTGGCAGAATGCGGGAATGGCAGGAGATGATTGACTGGTGCGTCCAGGAAGTCGCCAGAAACAGGCTCGAGATGGACGCCGGCACGCGCGAGGCCGGCGTGAAAGTCGGAATGTTTGTGGATCCGTTGCTGGATGACACCATGCGCGACCAGGGCGTCGCCCAGACAGGCGCGGTTTTTGACGGCTGCCTGACCCTGGCGATTGAGGCTGTTGTCCTGAGCCCTTCGGGAGACATCTCAAAAGCCCGCGCCGCCGCCCAGACCGTCAGCGAGCTTTTCAGCCAGCTGCTCAAGACCGGCGGCATGAAAGTCAATCCCTACATGGCCTTCGCCATTCCCGAGGGCAAATGCACTCTCAATCCCTCCGTTGACCGCTGGACTGTGGATCAGACGCAATGGGCCAGCGAGGTTACGCGCACCTTCTATAGCAGCGAAAACAAGACCGTCTCCGGCGGCACTGTCGATCGCTACCAGTCCTCTGGCCGCGCCCGCGGCGTCATCCTCTCTTCCTCCACATCTCAAAGCCAAAGCAGCAGCACGACCACAACGCAGCAAACCGTGGTTGAGGACCTGGGCACAAAAACCAGCGCCATCGCCATGCTGCGCCAGATCGCGATCTCTTTCACGCTTGAGGGCTTTGGCCCTGGCGAAATCCTCCAGAAAATCAGTTTTGGCGGCGTGAACATTCCGCTGCCCTCAAACCGCACTGCCAACGCCAATGGCGCCCTAACCGGCAGCTTCACCATTCCGGCCAATGTGCCGGCAGGCACCAAGCAGGTCGAATTCCGCGGCACTGCGTCCGTGGCCTACGGCACATTCGTCGGCCAGGGCACGCTTGCCGTGAAAACTCTGCGCAAGGTCCAGAATGTCTACAGCCATACCGTGAACACGACTACGGTCACGACCACCCGCGTGATCTCTTCCGATCCGCTGGCCCAGACTTTCACCGTGGAAGCGGATGTCATGCTTGCCGGCGTTGACCTCTGGTTCAGGACGCGCGGCAATACCAATGCGCAGGTGCA
>JAAUYW010000152.1 GCA_014804915.1 Desulfovibrio sp.
GCTCCGTAATTGGCGGCCTGCCTGTGGAGCGTCTGCGCATTTTTGACTTTTCGCACCGCGTGGCTTATTCAACTGACAAGGATGAGCTTGGCAAGACAGGCCTTGCTCCTGATCATGTGGACTTGGCGCTGAAGGGGGCGGGCAAAAGCCCGGAGCTTATTTCAACCATCTCTCCCTGGAAGGCCTGGTTTCACTTGCCGCTCTCCGAGGGCACATTTTCAATGCGCGCGCTTTTTCCGCTGCGCGGCGAGCCGCTGGGCACGGACCGTGCCCAGCCTGTCATGGGCGCGCTTGAGCTTACCCAGGACATTACGGATGACTATGAGCGCGTAATGGCGTTTCAGGGCATAATTGTGGTAATGTGCCTGCTGTCCTCGGTGCTGCTTTTTGGCGTGCTGCTCATGCTCATCCAGCGTTCGGAAAGGGTGCTCGCGGACCGGATTCTCAAGAACCAGAAGCTGGAAAGCGAGATCCATAGCAATGAGAAGTTTGTCAGCATGGGCAGGGTGGTTGCCAGCATTGCGCATGAAATCCGCAATCCGCTGGGAATTATCCGTTCAAGCGCGGAACTTCTGCTGCGGCGCGCGGGCAGCTCGGATGCTGGCACAAAAAGGATTCTTGAAGCGATTCATGATGAATCCGTGCGCCTTTCGCAAACAGTGAATGATTTTCTGGACTATGCCAGGCCACGCAAGCCGCGCGGCGACGTAGTGGATGTTTCGCTTGTGCTTGACAACGTGCTCGCCTTTCTTGAAAGCGAGTTCAAAAGGCATGGCGTTGAAGTTGAAAATGATGCCAGGCGCGGGCTGTATGCGATTGGCGACAAGGATCTGCTGTATCGCGCTTTCTACAATATTCTTGTCAATAGCCAGCAGGCCATGTCCGGACCCGGGCAATTGCAAATTCTGGGAGACAGGGTCTTTGCCAGCCCGATTGGGGATGGCGAAGCCGGCTGGTGGGTTGAATTGCAGTTTCTGGACAGCGGGCCCGGATTTGACGCCGCCAATCTGGAAAGCATTCTGGATCCGTTCTTTACGACCAAGGAAGGCGGCACGGGGCTGGGGCTGCCAATAGTGCATTCCATAATCAGCGGCCATGGCGGAGTGCTGAAGCTGGAAAACCGGAAGGAGGGCGGCGCTGTCGCCAGGATCTGGCTTCCCGCGGCGGAGGAAACTGGAGATGAATGACAAGGCGCATATACTGGTTATTGATGATGAGAAGAATTACCTCCTTGTCCTTCAGACGCTGCTGGAAGATGAGGGTTATACTGTAACCGCGATTAGCGATCCGGAAACGGCTTTGGCGTTTTTGAATGACAGCGAAGTGGATGTTGTAGTAACGGACATGAAAATGCCGCGCGTGAGCGGCGAAGACGTATTAAAAGCTGTGAAAAGGGAATGGCCGCATGTGCCAGTGCTGATAATGACGGCGTTTGGCACTATTGAAAGCGCTGTGGATGTCATGAAATACGGCGCTTTTGATTATATCACCAAGCCTTTTTCAAATGACGAATTACTGCTTTCGATCCACAATGCCGTGGAGCTTTCACAGGCGCACCAGCAATACCGTCTTCTGCAGCAGGCAATGGAAAAACGATACGGCATGCACCAGATTGTCGGCTCAAGCCGCGCGATTCGCGATGTGCTTGCCATGGTGGATCGCGCGGCGCCAAGCAGGTCCACAGTGCTGATCAGCGGCGAGTCCGGCACTGGCAAGGAGCTGGTTGCCAGGGCGATTCATTTTGCCAGCCCGCGCAAGGACAAGCCATTCGTGTCTGTGAACTGCATGGCGCTTAATCCTGGCGTGCTTGAATCCGAGCTTTTTGGCCATGAAAAGGGCTCTTTCACAGGCGCTGTCGCATTGCGGCGCGGCAGGTTTGAGCAGGCCTCGGGCGGCACATTGTTTCTGGACGAGATTGCCGAGCTCTCGCCTGATCTGCAGGTAAAACTGTTGCGCGTTTTGCAGGAGCGCAAGATCGAGCGGGTAGGCGGGAGCGAGGAAATAGACGTGGATATCCGCATAGTGGCGGCAAGCAACAAGAATCTCGCAGATCTGGTAGAAAGGGGCCAGTTTCGCGACGATCTTTATTACAGGCTGAATGTGGTGCAAATTCCCCTGCCGCCCTTGCGGGAGCGTCGCGAGGATATTCCCCTGCTTGTCGCCCATTTTGTGGAAAAGGTAACTGCGGAAAATGGTATGCTGCCCAAGAATTTCAGCGCCAATGCCCTGAATTACCTCACTGGCTATGAATGGCCGGGCAATATTCGCCAGCTTGAAAATGTCGTGGAGAGTTCAATGGTTCTTGCGCCAGGGCCTGTGATTGGCGTGGATGATCTGCCTGCGGAAATTCGCGATGAGGAATCGCAGTTCAAGAGCGCTGTCGATTTGCTGCCAGTGCGGCTTGATCTTGCGGACACGCTTGAAAAAATAGAAGCTGCTGTAATTCGCCGCGCGCTTGTCCGCGCGGACATGATTCAGGTCAAGGCAGCGGAGTTGCTGGGAATTTCCAAAAGCTTGCTGCAATACAAGCTGAAGAAATACGCCATCACCGGCCATTAGGGCAAATCTGCTTTCAGATCTGGAAGCGCTCTGGCCATGACAGCAAACAAGCCACTGGAGAGTGGAATGGAAAATACGGGACAGGATTTTATTCGCAGCCGGATAGAGGAAGACAATGCGAACGGCCGCTTCCAGGGGCGGGTGCAGACCCGTTTTCCACCTGAGCCAAATGGTTTTTTGCATCTGGGCCATGCCAAATCCATTTGCCTCAATTTCGGAATTGCCTCGGAATATGGCGGCAAGTGCAATCTGCGCTTTGACGATACAAATCCTGTCAGGGAAGAGCAGGCCTATGTGGATGCCATTCGCGAGGATGTGAAATGGCTGGGGGGCGACTGGGAAGATCGCCAGTTCTATGCTTCGGACTATTTTCAGAAGCTCTATGACTATGCGGAAGAGCTCATTCGGCGCGGCAAGGCCTATGTGGATGATTTAAGCGCTGATGAAATCCGCGAATATCGAGGCACCCTGACCGAGCCTGGCAGGGAGAGTCCGTTTCGCAATCGTCCGGTCGAAGAGAATCTGGACCTGTTCAGGCGGATGCGGGCTGGCGAATTTGAGGAAGGCAGCAAGGTTTTGCGCGCCAAGATTGACATGGCTGCGCCAAATCTAGTCATGCGCGATCCAACGTTGTACCGCATTCGCAAGGCTCGTCATCACCGCACCTGCGAGGATTGGCCCATTTATCCGATGTATGACTATGCCCATTGCCTTTCGGATTCCCTGGAAGGCATTACCCACTCCCTTTGCACTCTCGAGTTTGTCAACAATCGCGAGTTGTACGACTGGATTCTGGATGCCCTGGGCGTTTACCATCCGCAGCAGATCGAATTCGCGCGCCTCAATCTTGAATATACCGTTCTCTCCAAGCGCAAGCTGATTCAGCTGGTGCGCGATGGCCATGTGGCAGGCTGGGATGATCCGCGGATGCCCACCCTGAGCGGGCTGAGGCGCAGGGGCGTGCCGCCTGCGGCATTGCGTGAATTCATTCGCCGCATAGGCGTTGCCCGCGCCGATTCCACTGTGGAATACGCGCTGCTGGAGCATTGCATTCGCGAAGAGCTGAATGCCAAAGCGCCGCGCGTCATGGCCGTGCTGGATCCTGTGCGCGTGATCATAGAAAACTATCCCGAGGATCAGGTTGAAGAGTTCGAGATGCCCTATCATCCGGAGGATGCCAGTTTTGGCAGCCGCATGGTGCCTTTCAGCCGGGAGCTGTTCATAGAGCGGGATGATTTTCGCCTGGATCCGCCTCCAAAGTATCATCGCCTTTCGCCAGGAGCCGAAGTGCGCCTCAGGCATGCCTATCTTGTTACCTGCAGGGAGGCGATTTACGATTCCGATGGCAATTTGCTGGAATTGCGCTGCGTTTATGATCCGGCCAGCCGCGGCGGCCAGAGTCCGGATGGACGCAAGGTCAGGGGCACAATCCACTGGGTCTCAGCGAAGCATGCGCTCAATGCCCTGATTCGCAATTATGACAAGCTCTTCAGTGTGCCTGATCCGGACAGGGCGCCTGAAGGAGGCAGCTTTATTGATAATCTCAATCCGGAATCGCTCCAGACCGGGGAAGCGTGGCTTGAGCCGGCGCTTGCTAGCCTCAGCCCGGGAGAAACTGTGCAGTTTGAGCGTCTGGGCTATTATTGCAAGGATCCTGACAGCCTGAGCGATATGCCGGTGTTCAACCGCACTGCCACATTGCGGGATACCTGGGCAAAACTTGAGAAAAAAGCCGGCGCCTGAGCAAGCGGTTGCCGCCCTCTCTTTCAGGCGTAGCTGACCTGGTCGCCCGGCGTGATCCCGCTGGACGTTAATCGGGATTCTGGAGTAAATGTGCTTGTTACCATAATTTCCGTGATTGTAGTCCTCGGCGGACTGATTTTTTTTCATGAGCTCGGCCATTTTCTCATGGCCCGCGTTCTCGGCATTGGCGTGTCCACGTTTTCGCTGGGGTTTGGACCCAAGATTCTCAAACACAAGGCTGGCAAGACAGAATACGCGCTTTCGCTTGTTCCGCTTGGCGGCTATGTCGCCCTCGTGGGCGAGAGCGATGTTGGCGATCTGCCTGCCGGTTTCACAATGCGGGAGAGCTTCGCATTGCGGCCAGGCTGGCAGAGGCTGCTTGTGATCGCAGCCGGGCCTGTTTTCAATATCCTGCTGGCCTGGCTGCTTTGCTGGGGGCTGGCCTATGGCTGGGGCACGCCAGTTTTGCAGCCTGTAATTGGCGGCGTGCAGGCTGACAGTCCCGCTTTCCGGGCCGGACTGGCTCCTGGCGATCGCATTGAGGAGATTGACGGCAAGCCAATCGAGAGCTGGGAGAAAATGTCGGCTGCCATCAACAGGAGCGAAGGCAGGCCATTGCAGCTTGTGGTTCTGCGCCCGGAAAAGGACGATCATTTTGAAACTCTGCATCTGACGCTTCAGGCGGAGCGCTCGACCCGCAAGACAATTTTTGGCGAGGATGAAACAGCGTGGCTTATTGGCGTGCGCGCCGGCAACGCTGTTACAACCAGGCCGGAGCCATTCTGGGCCGCGGCCCGGGCAGGCGCAATCCAGACCTGGAGCATGGTGACGCTCACATGGCAAAGTTTTGTAAAGCTGGCGGAGCGCGTAGTGCCTCTGGATCAGGTTGGCGGCCCGATCATGATCGCGCAAATGGTGGGTGAGCAGGTTCATCATGGCCTGGCCGGGCTTTTGGCCCTTACCGCCCTGATCAGCGTCAACCTGGGAATTCTTAATCTTTTGCCTGTGCCGGTGCTGGATGGCGGCCAGATCGTCTTTTGCCTTTATGAAATAATTTTCAGGCGCCCAGTGCCAGCCAGGGCGCAGGAATACGCGATGAAGATAGGCATTGTTCTTTTGCTGGGGCTTATGGCGCTGGCGACGTTCAATGATATCTGGAGGCTTATCAAATGACCACTTCCAGGGCAGCCAGCGGTTACTCCACAGGGCTTGAGCTGATTCTCAATGCCTGCGAGAGCGTATTGCAGATTGCTGTGACCGAAAACGAGAAGCCGCTGTGCTTTGAGGAATGGTTCGCGCCGGGCAGGGCAACGGAAATCCTGGCGCCCGCCCTGGAGCAGATCTGCATGCGGCTGGCTATCAGGCCCGGGGATTTCAGGCGGATTGGCTGCTTTGCCGGCCCTGGCTCATTTACTGGCATTCGCCTTGTGCTGGCCACTGCGGCGGCCTTGCGCAGAACGGGCCGCGCGAGGCTTGCCAGCCTGGATTATCTGCAGGCACTGGCAACCAGCGCGGTTATGCGCAGGGCATGGCTCTATCCGGGCAAGGTTTTTGTCGTAACCCACGCCAGGCGCGATCTTGTCCATTTTCAGGAATTTGTCTCTTTTGGGCCGGTGATTCCGGCGCAGCCTGCCTCGGACGTGGAGTTGCTGGAGCCTGCCGCGGCTCTTGGGCGCATTCAGGAGCAGCGCTGCCTCGTCTGCGGCTCGGGGCTGGAGCGCCATGCGCAGCTTTTTGTTCTGCCGCCGATGAAAGAATCTGGCCAGGGAAGCCAGATCCAGTTCATGCCGGATCTGGTCAATCCGGATTTGGGTGCCTTGCGCCTTTTGGCGCGTCATGGCGATTACTTCCCTGCCGATGTGGAGCCAAAATATGCGCGCGGCTGCGATGCCGTGGAGAATCTTGTTGAACGTGAAGGCGGCGCAAGCCAGACTGTGAAGCAGCTTGAGGCAATTCTCAAAACCAGTCCTGAAAGCCGGATTTAGGATGTTTTCAGACTGAAAGCTCTTCAGGCGCGTCAGGATTTTCAGGCGCCGCCTCGCTTGTCGGCCGCACTATCCTGATCGCGCCCCTGGTTTCATTCACGCGCTTGCGAAAACTCTGGCGGCGATCCTCGCCATCGATCTGCCCGGCGATCCATTCGGCTATGTGCAGCACTGGCCGCTTTTCATGCATTGCCAGCAGGGTGCGGCCCAGGCCAATCTTGCAGGAAGGGCAGCCCGCTATTACTGGCCCCTCATTGCCAGCAGCGAAAGCCTGCTCCAGATTCCTGCGTTTGCGCTCACGCAAAAGGTTGTAGATTCCGGGGGACGTCATGGCGCCCATGCCTGATTCGCCGCAGCAGCCCCGGCTCACTTCGATTTCCGAGCCGCTGAAATCGCGCAGCGCCTGGACGAGCATATTCTGGCCCTTGATTTTATGCACATCCGCCCATTCGCAATGGCACGAGCCATGATAAATTGGCACAGGCTGATTCTTGCGCGGCGCGGAGCTGGCGAGACGCGGCAAGGTTAACTGGCTGATATCCTGGATTTTCAGCCCGGGAAAACTCTCGGTCAGCTTTGTTCTTTCCATGCTGTCGCGGCAGGAGCCGCAAGCAGTTACCAGCCAGCGGCAGTCAAACCCCTGCTTTGCGAGATTGCGTAGCATTGAGGCCAGATACTGGCGCGTAATTGCCTGGTTGTCGTCAAAAGCAGTATCCTTTCCAGCTGCAAGCAGGGGGTAGCCGCAGCAAAGATGGCGCGGAGGCACAGCCACTGCCAGGCCAGCCTCAAGCATGAGCATGATTGAGGACATGCCAATGCGATCGTGGAAAAGCGCGCCGCCGCAGCCAGGGAAGTAGAGGGCGAGTTCCATGCCTGGCTCCGGCTCGCGTGGCGCGAAGACCGAGCCGCGGTGCAGTTTCAGGGATTCGTAGAGATTTGTGTAGCCTGTTTTTGGCCCTTTGCCGGAAAATAGCGGGCTTTCAATGCGCTTTTGCCAGCCTTTTGGCACAAAATCCAGAATCCGGTTTTGCATTTTCTGGCCCAGGGATGCCATTTTTGCAGCTTTGGGCACCCTGTGCTCCACATCTTTTACAAGCCAGTCAAGCGCCCTGTCCTTGAGCGGATGGCCGCCAGCGCCCTCGTGCTCCAGCATGCCGCGCAGTGAAAGCGCGACTTCGCCCGAAGGAATCCTGACTGGGCAATTGGCCATGCAGCGTCCGCAGGCAGTGCAGTGCTCAACAAGATCCCGCAACTGGCGCAAGAGCCTGTCATCAATTTTGCCTGTATTGAGCTGTGAATAATACACCGCCTCAAGGAGCATGCCGAGAGCCATGTTTTTGTTGCGCGGCTGATACTGCATGGAGCGCTCGGGATAGCACATCGGGCAGACAAGCTTGCATTTGCCGCAGCGGGTGCAGACCTGGATGGAGGCGAGCAGGGAGATCAGGGTTTCCTTGTCTGGCA
>JAAUYW010000153.1 GCA_014804915.1 Desulfovibrio sp.
AGCGTGTTCTGGTCTTCTGACAGGGGATTGAAAATTGCCAGCCGTTTTTCAGCTGCAAGATTAAGCGCGTCCAGATCGCGGTCGCCGACAAAGCTGTAATTGATTGCTTCATGCAGGCCCAGGCCGGCGCCCCATGCCCGCACCAGGCGCCCGAATTCATACGGGCCGCCAGGATTGAGACTGTCCTTGAGACTGCGGACGACTTCCGGCAGCCTTGGCTCAATCTTGTCCAGACCATAAACGCGGCCAACTTCTTCAATCAAATCAGCTTCGCGTGTCAGATCCGGGCGCCATGAAGGCTGAATCACTACCCATTTCTGCGCGTTCTGCTTCTCGACAGCGCAGCCAAGGCCAGACAGAATTCCGGCCTGGCTTTCTGGCTCTATCTCCACACCCAGCAGTGCGTCAGCGGCCCTGGGAGCGAAATCAATCCTGACCGGCACAAACGGTCTTGGCTCCGCTATTGAAAAGCCGCGACGCACAAAGCCGCCGCTGATTGAAGCCATCAGGGCGCAGGCGCGATCCAGGGCCCAGACGGAGCGCGTCTGGTCAATGCCGCGCTCATACCTGAATGAAGCCTCGGATTGCAGGCCTAGCCTGCGAGAGGTTCTGCGGATGGAGCGCGGCTGGAAAACCGCGCTTTCCAGAAACACATTGCGGCTGCTGGCCGTAATCTCACTATCGAGGCCGCCCATAACGCCGGCGAGCGCGATTGGCCTTTCGCCATCGCAAATGCAGAGATCCTCGCCAGTCAGCTGCCGCTCCCTGCCATCAAGCGTAGTCAGCCTCTCGTTCTCCCCTGCCTGGCGAACAATTATTTTCCGCCCCTCAAGCTTGTCCAGATCAAACGCGTGCAATGGCTGCCCACATTCGAGCATTACATAGTTTGTCGCATCCACTATGTTCGAAATGGCGCGCACGCCAACCGCATGCAGGCGGTAGCGCATTCTCATCGGCGCCTGGCCAATGCTTGCGCCTGTAATCACGCGGCCGGAATAAAGCCAGCAGAGATCAGGCGCCAGGATAGATACCGGCACCTCGATTTCCGGACTGTCGTGATCGGGAATCAGGGGCAGCTCCGGAACGCGCAGGGGCAGATGGCAGGCTGCGGCAGTTTCCCGGGCAATGCCGAGAATGGAGAGGCAGTCCGCGCGATTGGGCGTAATTGAAAGATCAAGCACCTCGGTGTCCAGTTCAAGAGCCTGAATCAGGCCATGGCCAACATCGGCAGATTCCGGAAGCACCAGGATGCCGCTGTGATCCTCGCTCAGCCCCAGCTCCCTCTCCGAACAGATCATGCCATTGGAGGGCTGGCCCCTCAATCTGGAAGGCTTGATCCTTGTGCCATCCGGCAGCGTGGCGCCAGGGGGCGCGACTGCCACTTTCTGGCCTTGAGCCACATTTGGCGCGCCGCAGACAATGTCCACCAGGGCGCCCTGGCCAATATCCACCTTGCAGCAGTGAAGGTGATCCGAATCAGGATGGGCCTGGCACTGCGCCACAAAGCCGACGACAATGTCCCCGAGTCCGGCAAAAGGATTGATAATCTCTTCCAGCTCAAGCCCAAGCATCGTCAGCCTGTCGCCCAGCGCTTCGACGGTGCCCTCGTACGGCGTGAACTCTCTCAGCCAGGAAATGGGAACGAGCATACTTGTTACCTGCTAATCCGGATTTGGAGAAAATGCCCTGCCAAACTCAGCGGAAAGACCAGACCGGCTTTTGCCTCGCCGGATCCACATCCGGAAGTTCCGCCACAGGCTCCCTTTTTCCATAAGCGCCCGGCCTGGGCCGCTGGCGCGGCTTGCGCTCCTCGGGCATCTTGTCTGTCAATGTGCGGCCATAGGCGTCGGTGTAGCCCATTCCGCCTTCGGCAGTGCGCACCGGCCCGGACATTGGCATTTCCCCCAACTGCTTCGGTCCGCCTGGAGCCTCCATGCCGCTGTGGCGCGGACTGTGCGCGGAGCGGCAAAAGCCGCAATCCGGATCCGCAAACAGGACAAGGCAAAGCGCTGCCAGCGCAAAAAGGCGCATTTCAGGCATCCACGCCAAACTGGCTTAAAAAGCGGATGTCATTCTGGAAGAAAAGGCGCAGATCATTGATTCCATACTTCAGCATCGCAATCCGCTCAACGCCCATGCCAAAGGCAAAGCCGCTGACAGTTTCCGGATAGCCCACCGCCTTGTAAACATTGGGATCCACCATGCCGGAACCCAGAATCTCCACCCAGCCCGTAGTCTTGCACACGCGGCAGGGCTTGCCGTTGACCGCGCCCTTGCCCTTGCAGATCATGCAGGAGACGTCCACTTCAGCCGACGGCTCGGTGAACGGAAAGAAACTGGGCCTGAAACGCATGCTCGTGGCCTCGCCAAAGACAGCGCGCGCAAACGCGAGCAGCACGCCGCGCAGATTCGCCATTGTAATGCCCTGGCCGACCATCAGGCCCTCGACCTGATGGAACATGGGCGTATGCGTGAGATCGGAATCGCGGCGATAAACCTTGCCTGGGGCGACTATCGCGATCGGCGGCCGCCTGGCCAGCATCGTGCGGGCCTGCACAGGCGACGTGTGCGTGCGCAGCAGGATGTTTTCCGTGATATAAAGCGTATCCTGCATGTCGCGCGCCGGATGATCCGGCGGAATATTGAGCGCCTCGAAATTGTAGCGGTCAATCTCCACTTCCGGCCCATAGGCAATATCAAAGCCCAGCTTCTGGAAGATCAAGCAGATCTCTTCCATCACCTGCGTGACCGGATGCAGCGACCCCTGCCAGAAAGCCCTGCCAGGCATCGTGGGATCAAAGTCCGCCAGCAGCTTTTGCTCCTGCTCGGCCTCAATGGCAGCCTTGCGCGCTCCCAGAAGCTCGCCCAGCTTCTCCTTCGCCTCATTTGCCGCCTGTCCGGCAGCCGGCCGCTCCCCGGCGGGAATTTTCGCGAGCTTCGCCATGATGGCGGCAAGCCTGCCCTTGCGCCCCAGAAAATCAATGCGCAGTTCTTCAAGCTCCTCAAGACTGCCCGCATTTTCCAGCGCCCTGGACAGTTCCGGAGCCAGCTCCGCAAACTCACCGGCCAGATTCATGCCATCTCCGCTATTTGCCGGCGCCTTTTCCAAGCGCGGTCTTCGCGGCCTCGCAAATAGCCGCGAAATCTTCCTTTTCCTCAATGGCCAGATTGGCCAGAACCTTGCGGTTGATCATGATGCCGGCCAGCTTGAGCCCATGCATGAACCTGCTGTAGGACAGCCCGGACAGGCGCGCGCCGGCATTGACGCGCATGATCCAGAGGGACCGCAAATCCCTCTTGCGCTGCTTGCGGCCATAAAACTCGTTTGACCAGGACCTCTCCACTGCCTCGCGGGCAGTGCGGTAAAGCTTGTGCCTTGCGCCGCGAAAGCCTTTGGCCAGATCCAGGTATTTTTTATGCCGCCTGTGTGTTGTTATTCCTCTCTTGACACGCATTTGTGAAACCTCCCTTGCCTGACCAGGGCGGAGGAAAGCCCGCCAGGCGCGATAAACCGCAAGCCATAATCAGCCCTGCCGCTGTCTGGCATCCGCCAATGCCAGGCCGCAGGCAGCGCCCGGCCTCAGCCGTTTGGCAGCATCCTGCGCACAGCCTTGGCGTTTGTGGAATCAACCAGCGTCGCCTGGCCAAGCCGCATTTTCCTGCCAGCTGCCTTCTTGGTCAGGATATGGCGCATATTCTGCCTGCGCCGCTTCAGCTTGCCGCTGCCAGTCTGCTGAAAGCGCTTCGCGGCAGCGCGCCGGGTCTTGATCTTCGGCATTTGTCTTCTCCTTCACCCGCGGCCAATGGCCGCTCCATAGCAATCAATAATAATGCCTTAAAAACTACGTCTTTGCAAGACCTATTTTTTGGGCACCAGCAGCATCTGCAATGTGCGCCCCTCCGCCTTGGGCGGCTGCTCCTGCCTGGCCACATCCGCCAGATCCGCCACCATGCGCTCAAGAATGGCCATGCCCCTGTCCTTGTGCACAATCTCGCGGCCACGGAAAAATACTGTTACCTTGCAGCGATCCCCATCTTCCAGAAAGCGCCGGATATGCCTGAGCTTGGTCTCGTAATCATGATCGTCAGTCTTGGGCCTGACCTTTATCTCCTTGATCTGGATTACATTCTGCTTCTTTTTGGCGTCAGCTTTCTTTTTTTGCTGCTCATACTTGAATTTGCCATAATCCATTATCCTGCAGACAGGAGGCTCGGAATTTGCCGCCACCTCCACCAGGTCAAGGCCCGCTTCCCTGGCAAGCGCGATTGCGTCCGCGCGGGGCAAAATCCCCAGCTGGTCCCCTTCGGCCCCGATAACGCGCACTTCCCGCGCCCTGATCATCTCATTGCGGCAAACGCCATCCTGCGGCGCCTCGCGCCGCGTTCTCACGTTAGGCGAAGCGATAGCTCATTCCTCCTTTTTGAAAGGGTTTCTCCGCTTCGGCGCGAATGATTTCCGCAATCTCCGAAACCGGCTTTATCCCCAGATTGTCTCCATTGCGCAGCCTGACAGCGGCTCCGCCCGCCTGCGCTTCCTTTTCACCAACTACCAGCATGTATGGCACCCTGGCAACCTGCGCCTCCCTCACCTTGAAGCCCAGCTTCTCGCTCCTGTCATCCAGGCCGGCGCGAATGCCCAGCTTCTCGAGCTCCCTGCGCACACTCCTGGCCTGCTCAAGCCACTCGTCCGACACAGGCAGCAGCCGCGCCTGCTCAGGCGCCAGCCACACTGGCAGCGCGCCGGCATACTGCTCCAGCAAAATGCCTATGAACCGCTCCACCGAGCCCATGATCGCCCGATGCACCATCACCGGCCTGTGCCGCTTGCCGTCCTGGCCCACGTATTCCAGATCAAACCGCTCCGGCATTGTGAAATCCACCTGGATGGTCGAGCACTGCCACTGCCTGCCAAGACAGTCCAGCAGCCTCACATCAATTTTCGGCCCGTAAAACGCGCCGTCGCCCTCATTGATCTCATAGGGCAGCCCAGCCTTGTCAACTGCCTGAATTAGCGCGTTTGTAGCCAGCTCCCAGGCCTCGTCAGTGCCAATGCTGTCCTTTGGCCGCGTTGATATCGCCACCCTGAATTCAAAATCAAACAGGTTCATCAGATCGCGAATCAGGTGAATCACCTGCAGGATCTCGCCTTCCAGCTGTTCGGGCGTGCAGAGAATATGCGCGTCATCCTGCGTGAACTGCCGCACCCGCATCAGCCCATGCAGCACGCCGCTCTTCTCATGCCTGTGCACTACGCCAAGCTCGAAATACCGCTGCGGCAGATCCCGGTAGCTGCGCAGATGGTGACGGTATATCAGCATGTGGCCAATGCAGTTCATTGGCTTGATGCCATAGCCGTCTTCCTCTATTTCGGTAAAATACATATTGTCTTTATAGTGGTCATAATGGCCGGACTGCTGCCAGGCCTCGGCCCGCAAAAGCTGCGGCCCCTGCACTATTTCATATTCCCGCTTCAGATGCTCCTTGCGCCAGAAATCTTCCAGAATGGTGCGCACCAGCATGCCCTTCGGCAGCCAGAACACCATGCCTGGCGCGATTTTTTCCTCAAAATGAAAATAATCCAGCTCGCGTCCCAGCTTGCGGTGATCGCGCTTCGCAGCCTCCTCCAGACGCCGCAAATGCTCGCCCAGCGCCTTTTTGTCCGCAAAGGCGGCGCCATAGACGCGCGACAGCATTTCCCTTTTCTCATCGCCGCGCCAGTACGCGCCAGCTACGGACAACAGCTTGAAATTCTGGCAAAAGCCTGTGTCAGGCACATGCGGCCCGCGGCACAAGTCCGTAAAATCGCCGCATTTGTAAAGGCCAACTTCGCTGTCGGCAATGCCATCCAGAATCTCCAGCTTGTACTTTTCCCCGGCTGCGCGAAAAAGCTCGATCGCCCTCTCCCGGCTCACCACCTCATGCTCAAATGGCAGCGCCTGCGCGGCGATTCTGCCCATTTCCGCTTCCAGGGCCTCCAGATCAGCGGGCGTAAGCGGCCTTTCATAATCGAAATCATAATAAAAGCCGTTCTCGATCGCCGGCCCAATCGCCACGCGAATGCCTGGAAAGAGCTTCGTCGCAGCCGCGGCCAGCACATGCGCGGTGGAATGGCGCAGGATGGCGAGCCCGGCTGCGGAATCAGCGTAAACAGGCTCCAGGCTTTGGCAGTCAGCCGGAATTTCGGAAGACAAATCAAGAAGCCGGCAGCCTGAAGGATCGCAGGCTTCGGCAGCCAGAACCTGCCTGAATTTCTTTCCGGAAAGAACCCGCTTGAGCGCGTCGGCACAGGCCAGCCGGCCAGTCAGCTCCTCTTCCTGACCCGCTATCTGGACTTTCATATCTCAGCCTCTAAAGTGGTTGCAAACAAAACAAATGGGGAGCCAGGCTCCCCAAATACGCGCCAGCCCTGCCTGGCTTCTCCAGGGGGCA
>JAAUYW010000154.1 GCA_014804915.1 Desulfovibrio sp.
AAGGCATATATCTTTTATTGAGAAGATATGCAAATGATATGGCCGCTTCTGCAAATCTGGCCTGGGCAAGCATTGCGGCGACTTTATCCCCACGCTCACGGGATCGCGGCAGATTATACTGGCCTGTCTGGGCCATGGTCATTACCCGGGCGGCGATCTTCTTCAGGCGCACATCTTCCGGATAATATTCCAAAAGTCTGCTTCTCCAATCTGAAAAGATCCCGGCCCTGTCTTCAAAGATTTCCCCGTTGGTGGCATGCGCCAGGCCGTTTTCAGGGATTGCCAGCCACTGTTTCCAATCGGCAGGAGGAGCCTTCAATCCGGTAAGGTTTCTGTAAAACCCCTGAATTCCCAAAGCGCCGAGCCGTCCATGCAGTTCCCTGCATTTTTGGCCTATAAAAATCGCAGGCAATGTCATCAGAGCGTTTTTTACACGCGATTGATTGGCCAGCAAGAATTCATCCGGCAGCCACAGGCAGAATCCGGGCCCAAAATCGTGATCACGAGAAATGCAATCATCCAGCCCAAAACACTCTGAACCTTCCCCAACAAGACCCGCCGCCGCAAATTCCATTATATCCGGAATTGAGCTTTCAAGAATCGGCAGGCAGGCTTGATAATATTCCCGGGCAAGCTGCAGGCCGCTCATTCATTGCCTCGCATCGCCTGTTCCAGGATTTGAAGATTCCTATTGAAAGCCTGGGCATCCTTGCATTCCTCCATGTTCATATCAGAATAGATCTCAAGACATTCCCTCAGGCTTTTTACAGCTTGTCGCAATTCATCCCCCATGGCCAGGGCGAGTCCATAATTCCCCAGGGAGAAAGCGAGGTTTGCCCGGTTTGGCAAATTTCGCCGGTATTGAACGGCTTTCCTGTGCCACTCCATGCCCGCTTTCATATCCCCCTTTTCTTCGCATATCCGTCCGAGATTGTTCAAGGCAGTGCCGTACATCTCTTTTGGGCCACTGCCGCCAGCCCAGATTTCAAGAGCTTCCAGAAGATATTCTTCAGCCTTGTCGAATTGCCTCTGACGATATGCGACTTCAGCCATATAAAAAAGCGCCTTGCCATATTGGTTGCTGGATTTGCCCAGCCTCAAAGTTATGGCGGCCAGGCTTTCATCAAGCATTTCCCGCGCCTCTTCATAGCTTCCTGCCAATGAAAGCGCCTGGGCATAATTATGCAAGCCATCAATAAACAGCAAAAAAGCGGCTGCGTCTTTTTCGGATCTTTTACGAAGGATGCCAGCTTCTTCCCTGAAAAAACATAATCCTTTGGAAATCTGGCCCAAAGCAATAAAGGCTTTGCCAAGCATATCCCGCGCGACTGCCTGCTCTGCCTCCTCAAGTTTGCCATTATTCAGAAGCTGTTCAAGCTCCACAATGGCTTCATCGGCATATCCGGAATTCAACAAGCTTCTGCATTTATCCAATTCAGGGGACATATCCGTTATCCTCTCTGGCAGGCTGCCTCTGCTTTCTCCAGGCTTTCATAACCGGCAGCCCGCACTTCATTCAGTAAAATTTCCCTGTATGCGTTTCCTCCATCTTTGAGAATACTCAAAATGTCATCATGAAAGATTGCAACGGTCTTTGCTGAAAAAGTCATAAGCTCCGCGCGAAAATAGACGGCGAATGAAACCTCGCCGCTTGTGTCATTACCGGAATTCTCCGATGGACGTCCCTTACGCATCAATGCGGGATACAGCCTGTCAAGTTCAGCCTTCCATTCCAGCTGGATTGAGAGGATTTCCGATATTTGCCGTCTTGCCGCCTCCGGAATCCTGGGTAAATGGGCTGAAAAGCGGGCATATTCCCCAGGATGGGTAGTTTCCATCATGCGGATATATTTTTCAGCAGGCAAATTGCGTCCCTGTTCGCGCGCAGCCCGCAAATCATAAAGCCAGCTTTCGAGATGCCTGCGGCTCCATACGCGATACTGGCAGGCCCTCATTCTGCAAAACCTGTCTTCATCAAGCTGGCAGGCTGCCCTTGCAGCGCTTCCGTTTATTTCATGGAACATTGGCCATTCACAAGAAAGCACATCTTTTATGAGCTGTTCTTTTTCCAGGCTATCGCGCGAGGCCATCTTTCAGAATCCTGCTCGTGAAATATGAGACCAGAATATCCGCGCCTGCCCTCTTGAGTCCATTCAGGCTTTCCAGCATCACGGCCTGGCCGTTTATCCAGCCCTTTTGAGCCGCCGCCATTATCATCGAGTACTCGCCGCTGACCTGATAGGCGCAGACTGGAACAAGGGTATTGCTTTTGGCAAGGGCAATAATATCCCCATACGAGCTGGCGGGCTTTACTATTATCATGTCCGCGCCTTCGGCGATATCCGCCTTGATCTCGCGCAGCGCTTCGCGGGAATTTCCCACATCCATCTGGTAGGATTTGCGATCGCCGCAGGCAGGAGCCGATTCCGCGGCATCCCTGAATGGTCCATAAAATGAGGAGGCATATTTGGCCGCATAAGACATTATCGGGAGACTGGCATAACCCGCATGGTCAAGAGCTTCCCTGATTGTCCTGATCCTTCCATCCATCATGTCTGAAGGAGCCAATATGTCGGCTCCGGCTTCCGCAAGGCTTATCGCGGTCTTCGCAAGTATGGGCAATGTTTCGTCATTGAGAATCAGTCCGTGTTCCGTCAGGATGCCGCAATGGCCATGCGACATGTATTCACAAAGGCACACATCAGTGATTACAAGCAGATTGGGGAAGGATTTTTTCAAACGCCTTACGGCTTGCTGGGCAATGCCATCCTCGCTCCATGCCGAGGTGGCCTGCGCATCCTTGGCCGCCGGAATGCCATAAAGCATCGCGCTCACAAGGCCATTTTCAACGTCCCTGGCAACATCTTTTTCCAGCTCATCTAATGAAAGCTGATACTGGCCAGGCATGCTCGCTATCTCTTTCCGATAGGAGCGATTCTCTGTTTCCACAACAAAATATGGCATTATCAGCTCTTCGCGAAGAAGAGGCGGGGTTTCCCTGCAGAAATCACGCATAACCGTGGATTGCCGCAATCTGCGGCCCCTGTAGAAATTCATCACTCATTCCTCCCAGATATATCTTGATTTTCTTGCGCCCAAAGTTTTCGTACAGAAATGCCAGCGATCATGGCAATGGCAAATATCAGGATCGCGAAAGCCTGTAAAACGGCCAGCATTATCAATGCGCCACAGTAATTGTTTCCCAAATCCCTGACAAAACCGATCAGGGAGGCGCCAAAAGCGCATCCCAATGCTGAAAAAGTCATTATGCATGCGTAAATCACGCTGTAATCCGCCATACCGAATATTTTTCTGACCATGGGCGGTGGCTCGAGAACGGTACAGGAGAATCCAATTCCATAACACAGGCCGGCAGCGACGCTGGGCATGTAGCCGAGATTCAAATAGATCAGGATTATCCCCAGCAAACCCAGGCCAACCCCAATGGGAGCGGCCCATTTCACACCCAATAAATCATTTAGCCAGCCTATCCCCAATTTGCCGCAGGTTATTCCAATTACAGCCGCTGAAAGGATGGCGGCTGCCTGCATATCGCCATAACCATATTGGGACATGCACGCGGGCAAGTGAAAGAGGAAGGCTGAGGTTATCCCGATAATGCCTGCAAAAATAAAGATGCAATATAAACTTCCTGTTTTCAGGGCCTGATTCAGGTCCAGTCCGGAATTTGCGTTAGCTATATTCTTGCCTGTCCTGGCTCCATAAGGCTTTAATCCAATTTCTTCAGGAGCGGAGCGAATGATCAGCAGGGTAAAAGGCAATGACATGAATGCCATGAGCAAGCCGCAAAAGCCGTATGTGGGCCGCCAGCCGAATTGCGTGATACTCCATGCAATGGCTGGACTTGCGATTGCGGATGCGATACCGGCGGCAGAAAAGGAAATACCCATCGCAAGCCCCGTCTTTTTATCAAACCAGTTTGTGATCAGATCAGGGATTGCAAGATAAATGAGAAACGCGCTGCCTATGCCCAGAAAAATTCCGGCAATATAAAAAGTCCATATGCCCTGGGCGAAACATAACATTCCAAAAGCGGCCGAATCAATTATGACAGCCCATGTGAGGCTGGCTCTTGCGCTAAACTTTTGAAACAACTTTCCGGCCAATGGCAAAAACAGGCCCGCTATGGCATACTGAACCGTTATATATACGCCAAGCTGACCTATGCTGATTGCCAGGGACTTGCTGACAGGGGAATAAAACAGGCCCGCGCAATTGACCGGAATACCCAGACCAGTGATGATCAAGGCGCAGCAGGCTAATACAATTTTGAAGGGATAGGGGATTGGAGTCATGCATCTGCTCCCTTAAAAAAATTAAAAAGCCAAAAACACGCTCGCTGTGAAAGCTTGGGTATTTTTGGCTTTTTAACCAGGCTTGTTGCGCGCACGGCAAGTGACGCCTGCCTGATAACCGATTTAAAGTCTAGAATATGGGAACACGCAAGTCAATGATTTGTGGCAGTTTCAGCCTGACCTGATATTTGCCAGGTCTTTCCTCCTGTCGATGCCAAAGTGTTTGAGGCTTCCATTCAGGTTACTTGACGCGAGTCGCGCATAATCCGCTGCCAGCTATTCGGCGTTTTTGTCCAGTTCGCAAGCCATTTGAGGATAACGCGTGGCTTTGATTGATGAACTCGCCTACCTGGCAATTGGCCTGTTATATTCCTCGTCAGTTACCTTGTCATGCCAGATGGAATTCGCATCGCCCTTGTAACCTGTGATGGCCATGTGCGTCATGCCAGTGTCTGGCGCGGCTCCATGCCAGTGGCGCACATTCGCAGGGCAGCGCACGACATCTCCTGCGCGAATTTCCCAGACCCTGCCGTCTGCCGTGCCGGTGCGGCCAACGCCCTGGACAACTACGAGAGTCTGGCCAGCCGGATGCTCATGCCACGCTGTGCGCGCGCCAGGCTCAAAGGTTACATATGCGCCAGAAGCATTGACATTGTTATCTTCCCTGGGAAAGAGCCGATCGATGCTGACTTTCCCTGTAAACCAGTTATCCGGACCAGGCTGTGATTTGTTCTCGCCAGCGCGGATCACGGTCTGGGCATCAGCGGCGCTCGCATGGCAGACGCAGCTAAAAGGCAGCATCAACATCATGCAGGACGCAAAAATCTTTTTCATAATCGTCTCCTCGGGGACTATAGCTTCCCGGTTTTCCGCGCATCATGCTCATGCCCGGGCAGCGCTTGTTACAGGCATTTTTTATATTGATTGCACTGTTGGCGCCAGGGACGTTTCAGGCAGAATTTTGCCTTATTTCTTCAAAATAGCCAATCCAGGGAAACTTCCGGCGTTGTAACTGGAAATCAATCGCCTATGGCCTTGAGCAGCGCATCCCTGCTGTCCGAATAAAACTGGATATCCACTTTGGTGGCCAGATCGTCGGGCAGGTCGAGCAACTGGCGGCGGCTGGATACGGGCAGGAGCAGCCTGGAAGCGCCTTTCTCGATTGCGATCTCCGCAAGCAGCACAGGATTGGCAAGCTGTTCGACTGAACCGCCGAGATTGATCTCGCCTGCTATGATCAGACCGCCCCTGGCGCTTTTTTTCAAAAGGGCCAGGCACAAGGCGACAAGAACGCTCATGGCGAGTTTTGCCCGCGGGCGCGAGGCATCAAAGGCCCGGAGCTGCATGGTGAATTCATGCTGCCTGGGATCCCTGTCGCCTACCAGCTGGGTCGCCCTGGCGTACAGGTTTTGTTCCGCAAAGCTGGCGCTTTCCCTGAAGGGCGAGGGCACGGGCTTGTTTAAAATGCGCACCCCAGAGCCGGGGCCGGCATTTACTTCAATGCGGTACAGCCCGGGATTGTCATCGCCAGTTCCCGGGGAAAGGCTCCAGACCTGGCCAGGTTCCAGGGGATCAGCGCCAATGCTGTTTTCGTTGCGCAATTCCGGCGTTGTCACGAATTTTTCGATGCCGTCGCCGCCCATCACATAGCTGAAACTCGTGTTGCGAAATTCCGCGGCGCCTATGCGTTTCTGTTGTTCCTTGACCCTGCGCCGGCCTTCCAGGGCAACGCGGCAAGCCCACTCGATATCTTCATCTTCGATATCGCCCTCGCCTGGATAAAGCAGTTTGAGCAAACCGCTGGCGGTTTTGTTGACTGCATTCACATCGCGGCCGGAAAGGGCGCCGCCAAAGCTTACGCGGCCCTGAATGGCGCCCAGGCGGCTTTGGGAGCGCAGCCCGCTCCAGCATTCGGAAAGGAAATCGCTGACCAGGCCAAAATGGCCAGTCAGCATCTCCCTGTTGATTTTTGGCACGTCCCAGCCTGGAAGATAGGCGTGAATCCTGTCCATGAACGCAGTATCATTGCGCATTTCCGGCGGCAGGGGGCCGAAGAGATGGCCAATGCGCTGCTGGCTTTCCACATCAACATCAAAATTGCCGACCAGCACAATGCTGCCGTCAGCGCGGATGCTCTCGCGGCCGCGGCTGAATTCCCCTGATTCCATATAGCCTTTCATGATATTCACGCCATCTTTCTGATCAAAGGACACGCCGGACACCTCGTCGAAGCAGACAACGTCATACTGGCAGACCAGGCCGCGCTGGCCATTGGCGTTGTTTACAAACATCCGCGCGACTGTGGCCTTGCCGCCGGATATCAGATGGGCATATGGCGAAACCTGCTGAAAAAGGTGGCTCTTGCCAGTGCCGCGCGGGCCCAGCTCCACAAGATTGAAATTTCTTTCCACAAAGGGAACCATGCGCAGAAGCAGCGCGTCCTTTTGCCTTGGACTGAAGCCCGCCGGCTCAAAGCCTATGGAGCGCAATAAAAAATCCTTCCATTGGGCTGTCGTGAACTCCAGGCGGCCGCGCGCGAGCGTGGCAAGCAGGTCGCGACGGGATATCTGGATCTCGCGGATTGATTCCACGCCAAAAGGGCGGCCCTTGCTTTCCTGGGCAATGGCCGCGTCGTAATTGAGGGTTACTTCCGCGTAAAAACCGCCAGTAAGCATGCGCTCATGCGCCCTGACCATATCGGGATCAATGCGCACGTCGTTCAGGCGCAGCCCGGGCAGGCTGGCAAGGTAGGAATCAGTCCGCGAATCCAGGCGCGCGCTCAAAAGATCTATAATCCTGACCTGCCCCTGCTCACGCGCGCGTGATTTGAACAGTTCTTCCTCTCCCGACCTGACTGTCCTGGTTTGCAGCTGCCGCTGGACAATCTCCAGCCCCTCTTCTATTTCCTCCTGTTCCGTGCTGGCGCAATAGCGGCCAAGCATGAATTCAACCACATACGTGGGCACAGGAAACTGTCCCCTGAAAGCGCGGGCCAAATCCTTGCGCACCAGGCAGCCCTCAAGGCAGCCGGCCGCCTTTTTATCAAGCTCATCCATTTCCATCACGGCATCCGCCAATCACGGTTTTTTCCTGCGCCACAATCCGGTTTTCCGCATCCAGAAGCACAATGTACGCTTCGCGGCCCGCATCTTCGTCATTCCCAACAATAACTGAAACCGTTCCGTCAGATTTAAAGGCCTTTGGCAAAGCCGCCAAGCTGGAATCCGCATTGGCAGGCTCAAGACGGATATCGGCGCGCAAACCCGTAAAAGGGCCGCTGGCAAGCAGTTTGCAGCGCAAACCAAGCCATTTGACATCCGCAAGCCGCGCATTGTCATTTTTCGCAGTCTCTCCGACTATTATCCTGAGCAGCAGACATTCCTGCAAGCTCAGGCCGCCATGCGCGTATTCCTGCCCGGCCCTGAAACATTTGGCTCCGTCCGCCAGCGCGAAATAACGGTTTTTGTTCCAGTGCCAGGGATATTTGCGCGCGTTGATTATGGATCCGGCCTTGGGAACGGCGCAACGGCCCCATTTGTTTTCCACAAGGTCTGCCGGCAGCCCGATTTTGGGCAGACCGCCGGGGAGCCAGAGCCAGCCATGATCCGTGACGACAATAACCCTGCTCCAGCCAGCAGCCAGAAGAGCGGAAATGTATTTCGCGATTTCAGCAATCAATCCATGCAGATTGACTGCAAACCTGGCAGTCTTGTGGTGGCCTTCCTGATCCAGCTCGCCATATTCGGCCCAGGCCCTGCCGTTGCCTGAGCCAGTAGCGCCATTTTTAAGAATTTCCCAGCCAGCCTCCGCAAGCAGCTTTTCAAAATTCCCTTTCAGGGCTTTGCCGCTGGCAGTGACGACCGGCTCAAAATCCGCGTTTTCGTCCCCGCCGGAAATCTGGCCGCAGACCGGGCTTACAGCGGGCTTGCCTGTGGCCGTAAGGCTGGGCAAGGGCGCCCAGTAAATTTCTTCTTTGGGCCGCAAGCCCCGGCCGGCAAGCAGGGTTGCGAGGTTTTTCGCGCAGTCCATGCGCAGGCCATCCACAAACAGCAGGCAGTCGCCTTCCCGCCATGCGGACTCGCAAGACGCGCCGGCATACTGATGGTTCTCAAAAAGGGATTGCAGGTAACGGCTGGAATCTTCCAGCCAGGGCAGATAGATATTGCGCAATATGTCCCTGATGATTTCCCTGTCCCGCGTTTCCGTACATTCGGACATGGCTTTCAGGGCCGCGTCATCTACCCTCCAGCCGCTGGCGGCATATATTTTGACAATATCCCCAATTGAGCCAGCGGCCAGGGAAGCCCTGGAATTTTCAGCCAGCGCGGCGAGCTCCCGCAAGGCGTGGGCCAGCGGCGCCTGGCCAGTTTCCGCCCAGAGGCTGTCGCGGCGTTTGGCATGGATCTTTTCAAGCTCAAGCAGACGGGCCGCGCATTCATGGGAGGCGACGCTTCCCAAAGCGGCCAGTTTCTTGCGCAGCGACTCCTCCTGTTCGTCATTCCACTGCGGCCAGCCGCTGTTTTTCTCGGACAGATACCAGTCAAGCGTGCCATTTGGCGGCGAACATTTGCGTATCTGCGCCTCAATATTCGGGAAATGCCGCCAGGATTCGCGATAGCGCTCCCACGCCTTCAGCCAGGGCCCCTCATGCCGGGCGAGATTTTCGGCTGCGCAAAGCAGCCCGTCCCTTGCAGGATCAAAGGCGAATCCGGATTTGCATATTTCCACAAAGGCCTGCCATTCGTTTTCAGACCTGGCAGCCCGGAATTCCGCATCCCCGTTCAGCCACTGCAAAATTTCGCGAACCGGATCGCCGCCTGTGAGGAGGGAATTGAAGAAATCACTGTCCAGCTTTTTGCCCTGCAAACAGGCGCTATCTTCCCGCAACAGCCTTGGCAGGGCGGCGAGCATGGCCTTTCTGGAAGCGTCATCCTTGGCCGCGTCCAGACCAAGACCGCCGTCACTGGACACGAGCCAGGCCAGAATGGTCCAGTCCCTGGCGTTTGCCTGCGAGAAAAAGACGCCGCTGTATTGCAGGGGCGCCAGGGGCTGAAGGGGTTTTGGACAGTTATCCACTGCCCGCAAATCCCGCCGGCCAACGCCGGGCAGATAGATCACCGGCGTCAGGTTTTCCGGCAGGTCGATATCCGCAAGGCTGCGGCCGAGAACGCAGCGCAGCCAGATGGCCGGCCCCTGGCGTTTTTGCGGCTCGTAATCGCCCAGGATGAAAAGCTCCGGCATGGCAGCCTGCAGAATGGGCATGGCGTCCCGCCATTGCCGCTCGGCGTCCGGCCAGAGAATGCAGGACGGCGCAGCCTGAAAGTCGGCGTTATAGGCTGCTGAGGCGCGGATGGAGCTTGTCAGAATATCAAGCAGTTTCATTTTGCCCGCGCCTTTTCTTCAAGTCTCAAATGCCAGTCATTGATCCTGTCGCCGTGAAAAATCCCGTGCCAGGGCGCGTTTTCAAGATCCTTGCCCCTGTCCTTGTCCCATTTGATATTGGGCTTGTCGCGCAGGATTCCCGCGCCCTTCTTTTTGCCGATGTCAGCGCAGCTCATAAAGGGGCGGATGTTCAGGCGCACGCCGTCATTGAGGTCAGGGTTCCAGCCTATCGGCTGCTCCGCAAGCGTTTTCCAGCGCACGAAAATATCCAGGGGCTTTTCGCCCTCAAGAATGGCCTGCAGGCGCTTTTGCAGATTCAGGGCGGCTGCCAGCCTTTCGGCGGCTCCGGCGACTTCGGCCTGCCTGTCCTGGTTCTGGCGCCTGATCCAGTCGCCAAGATAGGTGTAAACCAGATTTTCCAGATTCTTGTAATCCAGCCGGTGATAATTGAGCAGGGCGGAAAAACCGTCCGCCAGGCCGTCCCAGACTTGCCAGATGAAAGGCCGGTTCTGG
>JAAUYW010000155.1 GCA_014804915.1 Desulfovibrio sp.
AGTCAGGCGGGAAGTTTTCGTAATCACCGTAATCATCCGTGAGGATTATATCGCTCATATGTGGCACTGGTAAATCATGATGCTCGAAAGTAGCCTTGTGGAGAGGAAAAACCCAATCATATTCATAAACATATCTCACTCTTTCTTTTTTTATGCGATTAGCCCACTCCGGTCCCCCCGCTATGAAGGTAGTGCCGCATTCTGATTTCTCCAGACCTTTTTGCGCAGACTCCACCATCTTGATAATATCTTGTGGGCTTTTATTTATTATTCTTTCCAGTCTAAAATTTTCTGAAAAATCCCAGGTAGTGTTGAAAGATCTGACAATTGATCTTACTGAAGATAGCCCTTTCTCAGCATGGGCTGCCGAATACAAATCAAAGGGAAAAATATCTATCTGGATTGGAGAGCCTTTAATAAAGATATGACTCACGAAGTATGACGTAAAGTCTAAATTTGGTATTATTTTTTGCAGGATTAAAACTATTTTTTGCAATTTATCATAATCATCTCGTAACATGGCCAAATCGATATCATCGTCCCATGGTATCCATCCTGCATGCCTGATTGCGCCGAGAAGCGTGCCTGCAAAAAGCCAATATTTTAATCCCATGCGTTCGAAAATCTCGTCCAGGATTAGCAATAAGGCCAAATAAGCCTTTTGAAGAATCCGTAGTCTTCCTCTTGCAGGCGGAACTTTCTTGATAGAATGTAAATAATTTATTCTTTTAATATATGTGGAAAAGTCTTGATGTATTTGTGAAGTTGACTTTTCAACTTGTAGCAATCGCGAATTGATTTCGTTATTAAAAATTGGGGACGTTAAAAAAAGAAGCATATCACTCTGTTTCAGGAAATATTTAAAATAAAATTGATCACTTGTGGATAGTCCATAACCACATCCCAAACGGGCTTTTGCAATTTTATATTTATTCATGCCTGGATTTGAGCAAGACAGAGTTATATAATTCCCATAGTAAGTAGGATAAAATGAGGAATCGTATTTGAATACTTTGCTCTCGTCCATTTGAGATTCTATTAGATATCCGTTTTTATGGCGCAAATAAAGATTATTTGAAATATTTTGAAGGGAAATGTAATTGGAATTATTTAATGTAGATGGAATTATTTTATAAATTATGGTATCAACCAGAATAAATCCTTCTGTCATACCGAACCTCTTGATGATTTGGTTTATGGATTATCTGTTAATTCACAATAAAATTCTATTTTAAGATATTGAATTTTTAGGACATTACTCATTTTGTCTCTTATTCCCATAACCCCTCTGGCTTATATTTACTGTAAAATGAAATATTTCTTGTCATATCCTTATAATCCTGGCGAGTGTATTCTCTTATTGGCATTTGTTTACGAAAATTGGCCAGTAGCCAGCGCAAATTGTCAGCGTATCGCTCTGCTGAATATTTTTTACAATTTTCTACCGCAATCCGTGAAAGAGTTTGCCATTTTTCTGGATCTGCAAACAGGGAAAGTATTTCCGATGCTGCCGCGAGATGATCTCCCTGGCGAACCTGGATTATGGACGGGTTGTTTCTGGCTTGTTCAATATTAAGCTCATAGATCACGCATGGCAAGCCAATGGCCTGAGCTTCAGCAATGCCCATAGGAAACGCCTCCCAATACGCGGTAGAGAGCAGTATTCCGCATTGGCGCAGAAAATAATTTGGATTGTCTGTCCAGCCTGTGAGTGTGATATTTCTCTCTAGACCGTATTCCGCAACTTTTTTCTGATATTCCTCCCGCTGGGTTTCATCCTGAAAATCCCCGACAAGATACATCGATATCCAGGGAGCTCGGCTGATGACTTCGCGCAAAATTAATAAGGCTTGATTTACCTGTTTGAGGTGGGAACCCAGTCTGCCCACAAAGGCTATTTTTGCAGGGATTTCGCGCCTGACTTCATACGGAACCTGTTTTATCGGATTGGGCAGGTAAATGGCATTTACGCCCCTGTTGCGAAGATACAGTTCTTCAATGGTCGAGAGGCAGGTAACTGCATCAGCTTTCCGGAATACCGTATCCTGGAAATTTAATTCGAGTGCGCAGTTTCTTACAAGGGATAGGGCAAAATTAAAATGGTACAGGAAAATTACAGGGATTGCATGCTGATGCAGAACCATGACATCCCACAGAATATGCGATCGCCAAGTTCCCGCATGGAGCAGGATATCTATTCCGCTTTCTGATATTGCCTTTTCAAAGCCCAGCATTCTTTCCAGCAGGTTGGCATCTCCCTTAAATGCGGGCTGAATCTGGATAATGTCCACCTCAGCGGGAAATTCAAGATCTTGCTCCGACCTCTCTTCGGTGAAAATGGTAATTTTGCAATTATCCTCTTTTAGAAGGTTACAGGTGGTCTGGATTATCACCTCCACTCCCCCCTTGCCAATTACGGGATAGTAAATTCCCAGATGTATTAAGGGGCGATTTGCAGATGGCAATGGCCGTATTAGCGCTGCAAGCTGGGCGTCATCCCTGCCATGACGCTCGATCAAAAGCTTCAGGATATATTTAAATCCAATCGTATCTGTGATATGCCAGAAATAGGCGGGCACATCCTTCTCCTGTACAATTGGCAGGAATTTTTCAATAGTTACATCACAGAGATCGAGATAGAGGTTTTCAATACTGACATTTAGTTCATATTTCAGGGCGTATTCACGAATATAGCGTATTGTATTACACTTTGCTGGCAAATATTTGATCAATTTCGTCTTGTCATTTGTGAGCGAGACTCCCGGTCCATAATTATAGAAATAGAGTTTGTCTGGAATTTTGAGCATGTGGCGCGCATTTCTGGCAATGGCCATCACCGCCAGCAAATCATCCGGGCCGGTGAAATATTCATCTGGCAGCTCATTAAATGCTGCGACAACCAGCTCGCGCACATAAATATTTGCCCAGATTATCCAGTTTTGGCTGCGATCACTGAACATCCCTGTCAGAATCTCATCACCGTAATATTCCCGATTTTCGCCGCGGTTGCACCACTCTTCAGCTTCGCCGATGGTTTTGGCATTTACGTTCATGGAATTAAATACATACGCTCCGTATTTAACCATGTCGTAGCCCAGGCTCATTGCTTTTGCGGCAATTTCGCAAGCTTCTGGAACCATATAATCGTCTGAATCCAGAAACATGAGGTAGCGGCCGGTGGCAGTTTGTACTCCGCGCTTGCGTGTTATGAGTGTGGCGCTGTTTTTCGCGTTGAGGATTACCTTAATTCGATTGTCGGCTGCCGCGTAGGCGTGGATAATGGCCCTGGATTCATCAGTTGAGCTGTCGTCCACAATTATGATTTCAATATCTCTTAATGTTTGCGATATAACGCTGTCCAGGCATTTGCACAACAGGTGCGCATTATTATAATTTATAATTACAATTGAAACAAGCGGCGAATTTGGCTTTTCAGCCTCTTTTAATTTATTCCAGCTGACAAGCTTTTTACCTTCATAAATTCCGGTCTGGATAAAGTGGTCGCACGGATCAAGCCCTGCCTCCCTGACATCATCATTCAGCTCGCAATATGCGCCCCAGTTAATGCGTGGAAATTTTCGCAGCGCCAATTTTGTCGCTTCCCTGGGATTTTCAAGCCATAATTTTTGCGGCGCCAGCGTTTGCAGCTCGCGGAGATTCACATCGACTGGCAACGCGAGCCTGAGCATATCAAGGAAGCGATCAGAAGGCATTGAAGGCTCCCTTGCTCCCGAAGCTTTTCGCACACGCTGATTCTTTTTCCCATACTGCAGGCCGTTCGCGCTTGCTGTAAAAAGCCAGATTTCTTGCCAGGGCATCGTAATCAGCGCAATTATAGATTCGTACGGGCATTGACAACTGAAAATTGTCAAACAGGGCTCGCATTCTGGCTGCAAATTTTTCTGGCGAGTATTTTTTTGCGTTTTCAACTGCAATGGCAGACAGTTTCTGCCATTCGGCCTCATTTTCAAGCAAATCCAGCACCGCAGCCGCAGCGGCCCTGAAATCGCCCTGTGGCACTTTTATAATCGAGGGATTGTTTTTGGCTTGCTCTATATCGAGATCGTAGATTACGCATGGCAGGCCAAGAGCCTGGGCTTCAGCTATGCCCATGGGGAAGGCTTCCCAGTATGATACGGAAAGAAGCACGCCGCATTGCTTCAGGAAATAGTCAGGATGATCTGTCCAGCCGGTAAGGCTGACATTTTTTTCGATTCCGTACTCTTTTATTTTTTTTCTGTACAACAGGCGCTGCTCATCCGTATAGAAATCGCCGATGAGAATCATGCTGACCCAGGGCGCATATGTTACGATGGTTCTCAAGACCTGCAGGCTTTGACCCGCCTGTTTTTCATCTGCGCCAAACCTGCCGATTACAGCGATTCTGGGAGGCACTTCTGGCCGTGGCTCATAAGGAATTTGTTTTACTGGATTGGGGATATAAATCGCGTTTATACCGCGGCGCCGAAGATAAAATTCATCCATTGTGGAAAGACAGGTAACAGCATCAGCACTGCGGAATGCCTTTTCAAGAGAATGAAGATCCAGGCCAAAATGGCCAATCAGCGGAAAAGCGAAAGTGGCATGCCAGGCGATTATTACTGGAATGCCGTGTTGGCGCAGCGTCAGCAAATCCCAGCCAATGTGTGGACGCCAGGTCGCGGCATGAAGCATGACATCAATGCCGCTTTTCGCAATAGCTTTCTCAAAGCCCTCCATACGTCGCGCAAGGGTGGCTTCTCCATTATAGGCAGGCGTTATATAGGTTATTTTCACTTCTGGAGGGAATTCCAGGTCATTTTCTGATTTTTCCTCAGTGAAGATGGTTATTTTATAATTTTCCCTGATCAGCAGCTGGGAGAGAGTCTGGATGACAACTTCAACTCCTCCATGTCCCAATACGGGATGATAAATGCCTATATGGCTAATTTTGCCATAAGGAACTGGCACTGGCCTGGCAAATTCCAGAATTTGGCCCCATTTGTCCTGATGGCGCTCCAGAAGCATTCTGGATATAAACCTGTAGCCCAGGGTATCGACAAGATGCCAAAAACAGGAGCTTGTAGTCTTGTCAGATGGGAGAGACAGGAGTTTTTTTACAATCTCGTCCGCCAGATCGAGGCACAATTCATGCTGATTAATACGTAATGAATATTTTTCAGAATAGGTTTGAATAGCCTTAATGGTTCTGGCTGTGGAATACAAACCATCTAAAAATTTATGCCTGTATGTTTTTAAATCAAGATTAGGATAGCAGTTGTGGTAAACGAGCTTTTGTTCAATTTTAAGCATGCTGCGGATGTGTCTGCCTATTGCAATTAATTCAAGCGCGTCACCGCAGCCGCCAAGACTATCGTCTGGAAGTTCTTCAAATGCCGAAACAACAATCTCTCTCAAATAAATTGCCGACCAGAGATTCGGGCTTAATGTGCGTTTTGTAAAAATTGAGGATAGAATTTCGGAATAGAAATATTCGCGTTCAGCGCCGCCATTGTAAAATGCTTCAGCTTCAGCCAGGGTGTCAGTGGGCAGATTTAAAAAGGTGAATGCTTTGGCGCCAAACTTCACCATGTCATAGCCTTTGACAATGGTCTTTATTGCTATCTTGAACGCATCCGGAGCCAGATAGTCACTTGAATTCATGAACATGATGTAGCTGCCAGTGGCTTCTTTTACTCCCTGTTTGCGCGCATGCAGGAGACCGCGATTATTTTCATTTATCAGCGTCTTGATGCGTGCGTCTGCTGCGCTGTACGCATTGATTATGGCAGCCGATTCATCGCTGGAGCCATCATCCACAATGATGAGCTCCATATCGGATACAGACTGGTTGAGAATGCTGTCAATGCATTTGCGCAGGAAATGGGCATTGTCGCGATTGACGAGAATAACGGAGAGGAGGGGAGCGCCAGGTATTGCCGGCTTTTTCAGGCCATGCCAGCTGACAAGCTTTCTGCCCTCATGCAGGCCATGTCTTATAAAATGCTGGCATGGGTCAGCTCCGGCCTGTTTTACATCCGGATTGCGCTCCATGTATGCGTTCCAGTTAATCCTGGGACACTCCCTGAGCGCCTGGCACATGGCCCCATACGGATTCTCCCGCCACATTGCCTTTGGGGCCAGGGGTTGCAGTTCCTCCGGACGCACATCTTCGGGGAGGGCAAGCAGAACGAGATCAACGAACTGACTCAAAGACATCTACAGATCCATGCAGAACAAAGCTGCAAATTGCCCATCCTTGTGCGCAGCCTCCCGATGCCGCCAGGGCCGTTGTTCGAAGCTGAAACCGGCTGGGCGCGCAATGCCGACGATCGAAGCCGCAACTTACTTTTTTTCATTATCCGACATGGCCGCCTCCTCGGAGCCATTTTACAGGAAGCGGGTTTCAGGAGGCAAGCGCCGCCATTAGCGCAGCGGCCTTTTCATAACTGATATCCCTGTTGTTGCGCAAGGTGTGGCAGATTGTTATGGGGCTGGCTTCGTAGTGATCGCTTATGCGCTGAATTTCATCCAGATTGATGGTGTTTATGCGTGAACCCACTAGTTCTCTTATGCCGGCAATGGGGGCCAGCAGCTCCGCGGCGAAGGCTCTTTGCATTTTCTGGCTCCACACGCCGCCATCATTGAAGGCCAGCCATGAGTCTTTTTCGCCCTCGTAAAAGCAGGCGCCAGCCATGCGGGCCAGAAAGAAGCGCCTCGTAACGCGCAGGAAGCTGCGGCTGGTTTCGGGAAAAAGAAAGCGCAAGGCGGAAGCTGTCTTGCGGCATAAGGCGCCCATGGGAAGAGTGGCCCCTTCCAGAAAGGATATTTCAGGCAATCTGAACCAGTCTCTCAATACGCTCGTAGCCAATTTGCGCGCTGGCGCAAGGCCAGTCAGCTGGCGGATTGCCTGGGCGAGTTTGTATCCGGCCTGCCACGGCACCAGGGCGCGCCAGTTAGCGCCCGGTTCAATGCCTGGCTGAAAAAGCGCGTCAATTCCATGCTCCGTCACCCTGTTGGCGGCTTCTGCCAGGGCGCTCAGACTTGAAAGGGGATCGCTCCCAGTTGCGCATACATTATAAACCGAAGCAGCTTCAAGGCAAAATTCCAGGCCCCGAAGTTGCGCCAGTTCAGTTATGGCCTCCATCACGGCATCAGGAGCGCCATCGGGATCATAGCCAAGAGCCGCTTCAAGCATGCGCCAGGTGGTCAGCTCCTCATTGGCCAACTCGGCCTCTAGTTGCTCCACCCCTTGCGAGAGCGGATCTGCGGGCCATGAGGAAGCGATCCGTCCCCTGGCATCGCGTAAAAAATTCATCACGCCTTGCCGGAAAGCGCCGATGTGAACCGAACCAGCAGACTGCGGGCTTGAATAGCGCGGGCCCGGCTGATCTTCCTGGGGAAGAAAACATATATGTATGCCGATATCATTTGATATCAGTCGCAGTGGCGGCCAGATATAGCCGCTGTCAGCGGCAGACAGGTCATGGGAGACAAGCCAGTCAAGCGGGCGCGTTTCCCCGCCTGTTTCGTACGCAAGCCGCCAGTACTTGTCCACCAGCCATGCGGCCAGAGGGTAGGCGGAAACGAGGATTGAATCCCGTTGCTCTCCATCACGCGCATTGCTGGTGAGGCAGCGATCCCCTGCCATGATGCGCAGATGGCAGAGCAGACGCTCTTCCGCATTGTCCGGTTCTATATCTAGCCACTGGCAGTCAAGCAGGAATTGGTCAGGCATGGCTGCGCTGCCTCCGAATTAGGCATTTCTGGATATCCTTTGCGAAATCCTCCCCTTTGGCCAATGGATAGCCATGATAGGCGCCGTCCTGGGACTGGGTGAGGTGGCCCTGGAAAGTCCAGCCATTATGCACAGCCCAAATCAGGCTCGGCCATGCTCCTGGCGTCGTGCCAGCTTTTACAAGTCCGAATTCAAAAGCCTGTTCAAGAAGCTTATTGGCGATGGCGACATTATTCTGGTCAATGCCAGCATCCTCACAATAGGAAATATC
>JAAUYW010000156.1 GCA_014804915.1 Desulfovibrio sp.
CGTTTGCAGCTCACAGTAACATTCCGGATATCGCGCCGCAAGCGGCCATTCTCTGAATATGGAAAAACATGGCCGCTGTCCGCTCGCTGGATGGATTTCCCGGGAGTATGAACTGTAAAGCCTGAATGCAGGTCTGGAGCGCCGCATGGCCCTGATGTTTCCTTCCGAAGTTTCCTGCTTCACCACGTCAGGCGAGGCGCTGGTTTATGATTTTCTGCGGCGCGCGGCCAGGCCGGATGCCGCGCATCTCTGCTGGTATTCCCCTGACATTGAAAACCGCGAGCCGGATTTCATTCTGCTCTCTCCGGATTGAGGCCTGATTGTGCTTGAAGTCAAGGACTGGGCGATTGACCAGATCCTGGAGATGGATCCCCGGTCTGCCAGATTGCGCATTGGCAATCAGGAAGACACGCGCGAGCAGCCGCTTGCGCAGGCGCGCAGGTATGTAAATCGCGTCCTGTCCCTGCTTGGCAAGGGGGGCGCGCCGGCCTGTCCGGTCACGTGGGGCGCGGCTTTGCCCAACATCTCCCGGGCGGACTGGCGCAGCGCCGGCCTGGAAGCAGTTGCCGACGCGAGCCGGATTTTCTTCTGGGACGAGCTGAACGAGCATTCGCCGCTTTTGCAGGACGTTTCCGGCGCGGCTTTTCGCAGCTGGCTGAAAGAACACTTTCCGCCGCTCTTTCCCTTCACGCTCACAAGCAGCGATGCGGACAGGCTGCGCAATCTCATTTTTCCCCTTGTGCGCCTGCGCCTGCCGCGGCGCAGCCAGGAATCCGCTTCACAAGGCGCCAGTCTGGCGGCTCTGGACAGGGCCCAGGAAAACGCGGCCAAAAATCTTGGCGCTGGCAACCTGCTGATTTCCGGCCCGGCAGGCAGCGGCAAGACGCTTGTCCTGGCGGCGCGGGCAGCCTGGCTGACTGCCACAAACAAGAACATCAGGCGCGTCCTGCATACCTGCTTCAATCTTTCCCTGGCTGGCTACATTCGCAGGCTGATCTCCATGCATTCGCTTTCCGGCGAGCCGCACGGAATAGAGGTATTGCCCTTTTACATGCTCTGCGAGCGCATAATTGGCGAGAGGCTGGAGCATACAAGCAGCGATGGCGCTGAATACTATGCCATGGTGCTGGAGGAGTGTCTTGGCCAGCTCACAGGACGCCATGAGCTCAAGGGTTACTGGGATGCCATACTGGTGGATGAGGGGCAGGATTTTTCGGCGGGGATGGCGCAGGTAATTTTGCAGCTTTTGCCTGCCAGGGGCTCGCTTTCGGTTGCCCAGGACAGGATTCAGCAGCTTTATCAGGATTCTGATTCCAGCTGGCAGCAGGCTGGCTTGCGGGAGCAGGTTTTTGAGCGCCAGTACCGCAATAGCGCAAGCATTTGCCGGTTTGCAGCCGCCTATCTGGGCTTTCCGGCGCCGCAGACCATTGCCGCGCAGGGCAGGAAGCCGGAAATTCTTGAATTTCCCGGCATGGAAGCCCAGATTCAGGGCATTGCCAATGCCATAGCCGCACTGGTGAGAGCCGGAGCGCCGATGGGCGAAATCGCAATCCTGTATTTCAGCTCGCGCTTTAACGGAACGCGCAGTCTGCCGGAGGAGCTGTTGCGCGGCCTTGAAAGCAGGGGGATTTTGGCGCGCTGGCTCAGCCGCGACGCCTCAAGCAAGCGCTTTTATGACATCACGACGGACAGCGTGACAATTTCGACAATCCATAGCGCCAAGGGGATGGACTTTGCGAACGTGTTCCTGGCCGGTTTTTCGGATTCCGATGCGGAAAATTACCGCAGGCTGGCGTATGTCGGCATGACCAGGGCCAGGGGGCGGCTGTTTATTTGCAACTGCGCAAATTGAGACTGCCTATCCCGGGCCTGGGCCAGGCTGGCGTTTCAGGCGCGGCCTCATGCCGCAGATCTCGCCAATTGCCCGGGCGTAGGCTGCCCAGCTGCCCCTGGCAATCATGTCCGGATCGTCCAGGCCGGCATGGACGAGCATTTTCAGAAAAATTCCGCGCGAAACTTCCCTGGCTCCCATTGCCAGCATATGGCTGGAAGTAACCTGGCAATCCAGCAATGCGATATCCAGCCTTTTCATCAGTGCGATCAGGCAGACCAGGGCCGCGCGGGAGGCCTCGGAAGCAAGCCTGAACATTGATTCGCCAAAAAAGACGCTGCCAAGCCCAAGCCCGTAGAGTCCGCCCACAAGTCGCTCTTCCTGCCAGATCTCAAATGAATGCGCATAGCCAAGCTCGAACATTCGCATGTACGCGGCCTGCATTTCAGGAACAAGCCAGGTATCGGCGCAATCCCTGCGCGGCATTGCGCAGCCGATAAGCACTTCCTCAAAGGCGAGATCCACGCTCCAGCAAAAGCCGCTGTTGCGAATCCTGCGCCTGCTTCTTGAGCCGATATGAAATTCATCCCGAAACAGGATGCAGCGCGGGTTTGGCGACCACCAGAGAATTGGCTCGTCTGCGGAATACCACGGGAAGATGCCCTGGCAATAGGCGGAAAGCAGCGTCCCGGGCAAGAGATCGCCGCCATATGCGAGCAGGCCGCTGGGCATGGCGCTCTCCGGATTCGGAAAACGTGTCTGCCAGCGGCCTGCGAACAATTCCCTGGCCAGGGCTGCTATCCGGATACAGTGTCTTCCAGCTCGACCGGCTTGCCGTGCCTGGGGCTGGAATTTTGCGTTACAACCTGCAGCTGGTCATCGCGCACCGCCAGCTTTGCCTTGCCGCCCTTTTTCAGATTGCCAAAGAGCAATTCGTAGGCGAGCTTGTCTTCCAGCTCGGTGCGCAGGAGCCTGCGCAGCGGCCTTGCGCCCATTTTCGGATCAAAGCCATGGCTGGCCAGCCAGCGCCGCGCCTTGTCGCTCAATGCCAGCTCCACTTTTTTGGCCGCAAGGCTGGTCTTGATTTCGCCCACAAACTTGTCAACGATCCGGAGCATCATCTCTTCAGTGAGGCTATGGAACGGAACCAGCGCGTCAAGCCGGTTGCGGAATTCCGGAGCGAACAGGTTTTCCACAGCCTTGAGGCCCTTGTCAGCGGAATCTGCCGCGGAGCCGCCGCCAAACCCGATTGACGCCTTTGACATGTCAAATGCGCCTGCATTCGAAGTCATTATGATGATGACATTGGAAAAATCGGTCTTGCGGCCGGTGTTGTCCGTAAGCGTGCCATAATCCATGACCTGAAGCAGAATATTGAAGATATCCGGATGCGCCTTTTCGATTTCATCAAAGAGCACAACAGAATAGGGCGCCTTGCGCACAGCTTCGGTGAGCTGGCCGCCCTGGTCAAAACCCACATACCCTGGAGGCGAGCCAATCAGGCGCGACACTGCATGTTTTTCCATGTATTCGCTCATGTCATAGCGAATGAAATCAACACCCAGGATTCTGGCCAGCGATTTGGCGACCTCAGTCTTGCCCACGCCGGTCGGGCCATAGAACAGGAACGAGCCAGAGGGGCGCCGTTCTGTCGAAAGGCCGGCGCGGGCGCGCAAAATCGCGCGCACCACCAGCTCTATGGCCTCATCCTGGCCGAACACATGATGCTTGAGGTCTTTTTCCAGATTCGCGAGCCTGTTGCGCTCGCGACCGGAAACAGTGCGCATGGGAATGCCGGCCATGCGCGCGACAATGCGCTCCACATCCGCCATCATCACCTGCGCCTCTTTCTCGCCATCGCCGCGCAGGCGCACAGCCGCGCCGCATTCGTCCATTACGTCGATAGCCTTGTCCGGCAGCAGCCGGTCGCGCACATGCCTGGAAGAGAGCTCCACCATCGCCTTGAGCACGGAGGGCGAATATTTGACATGGTGATGCTCGGCATACCTGCTTTCCAGGCCCTTGAGGATCTCGAAGCAGTCGTCAATATTCGGCTCATGAACGTCAATGCGCTGGAAACGGCGCGCCAGGGCGCGATCCTTTTCAAGATTGTTGCGAAATTCCTCGTAGGTCGTGGAGCCTATGCAGCGCAAATCGCCATTGGCAAGGGCAGGCTTGAGCAGGTTGGCAGCGTCAAGCGAGCCGCCGCTGGTAGCGCCGGCGCCGACAAGCGTATGAATCTCGTCAATGAAGAGAATGGTGTCAGGCTCCTTGCACAGCGCTTCCACAATGGCCTTGAGGCGCGATTCAAAGTCGCCGCGATAGCGCGTGCCGGCAAGCGCGGTGCCCATGTCCAGCGAAATGATTTTCGTGTTCTTGAACATTTCCGGAATGTTGCCTTCCACAATCCGCAGGGCCAGGCCCTCGGCAAGAGCGGTCTTGCCTACTCCGGGATCTCCGACAAAAAGCGGATTGTTCTTGCGCCGCCTGCACAGAACCTCAATGGCGCGATCAAGCTCCTTCTGCCTGCCAATGAGCGGGTCAATCTTGCCTTCACGGGCCCTGGCTGTAAGATCAACCGTGAATTCCGCCAGCGGATCGCCCTTGTTCTCATCCTCGCCGCATTTTTCGCAGCCGGCAGAAGCCGGCTCGCCTGTCTGGGATGCTATCTTGAGCACTCTGGCGCGCGCCACGCCCTGCTTGCGCAGGTAGTAGGATGCGTAGCTGTCCTCTTCATCAAGGATCGCAGCCACCAGATCCCCGAGCTCGACAAGGGATCTGCCAAAAGAAGTCGCATGACCAAGTCCGCGCTCCAGCACGCGCTGCACGCCCTCGGTCTGAACGATCTCGTACTTGGTGGCAGGGTCAATGACATCCATCTGCGTGCGAAAGAAAACGTCAAGCTGTTCGCGCAACAGGCCAATGCTTGCTCCGCTGGCTTCCAGGATTGCCCTGCCTCTCGCGCTTTTGCAAAGCGCGTAAAGAATGTGCTCCACAGTCAGCAGATCATGCCTGCGGCGCTGCACTTCCATCAATGCCTCCCGCAAAACACTCTGCACGCTCTTACTCAGCATTTTTTCTCCATTTCCTGCTTACAATATATGCGAAAATTCCTTATTCTTCTTCCATGGTGCATTTTAGTGGAAAACCGGCCCGCGAGGCCGCCTTGCGCACGCGGCCAATCCTGGTTTCGGCGATCTCGCGCGGATAAACGCCGCACAGGCCAATGCCGGTGTTATGAATTTTCCACATGATTTCAGTGGCCTCGTCGCTGTCCTTGTTGAAAACCTGGCAGAGAATCGCAATCACGAAATCCATGGTCGTTATATCGTCATTGTGCATGAGCACGCGATAAAGCCTGGGCTCTTTGACATTCTGTTCAATGATTACGTCCGCGTCGCTCTGGGCCATCGGCTGCACTCCGGGTATTGGCTATGGTCGCAAGTCAGCCAGACCTGCCGAATCAAACTGGAGATTTCAGGGAAATAAATTGCGGCCTGGCTTGCCTGCGGAAAACTCAATCAGTCAAGGCCAATGGCTGTCCGGAGCCGGCGTCTTGCCCTGGCTTCAAAGAGCAGATCGCTGGAAGCCGGCAGGCCTTCGCTCCTGCGCCATTCCTGATTCAGTTCATGATATGTTTTTAGACTGATTCCATTTTTGTCAAGGGCCAGCGCCTGCGCGAGCCTGTCAATATCCCCTGGCGCTCCCTCTATCTCGACCACAAAGCCGAAGGGCAGGGTATCAAGATCAACGCAAAGTGCATCCCAGGCAGAGCCTTGCGCGAAATGCCACTGCTCGCGCAGTTTTTCGTAGCGGGCTACAGGCCGAAAGCCCAGGCCAGACAGAATGGCCGCAAGAACGCGGCCATCGCCAATGCCGGTTTCCAGCTCCTCGCGGGTTTTCACCAGCGCCTGGCCCGGGGCAGGGCGCTTGAATGTGAGTATTGCGCAGCGCCTGTCAGGCCATTCCTGGCTGCGCAGGCGCAGCAGCTTGCCAGCTGCCAGAAGGCTGTGGCCTGAAGTGTCAAACACGACATTGCTTTCAAAATGCAGGCCTTCGGATATTGCGCCCAGGCTTTTGAGCAGGCGGCGCAGGCTGGGCCTGCTTGCGCCAAGATATTTGCGCTCGCTTTCAATCATTTTTTCCTGAACAGCAGCCGCTGGAGATTCATTATGTCCGGCACGCCCTTGCCCTTGCCGCCCTCAATGCCTGCCGGGAAAATTATGGGCGAAAAGCCGAGTCTGGAGGCCTGGGAAAACCTTGCGTCATGGCCTGCCGCCGGGCGGATCTGCCCATTCAGGTCCACCTCGCCCCAGAATATGCTTTTTTCCGGCAATGGCGAATCATAGTAGGAGGAAAGAATGGCTGCCACCACAGCCAGGTCGATTCCAGGCTCCTGCAGACGGATGCCGCCGCCCACCCTGGCATAGATGTCCGTCTGGCCAAAATTCAGATGCAGGCGCTTTTCCATCACAGCCAGAAGCAGATGCAGGCGGTTGACATCAAAGCCCAGGGCCGCGCGGCGCGGAATTGCCAGGTAGCTTCGCGAAACCAGCGCCTGCACTTCCACAGCGAGAGGCCTGTGTCCGTCAACAGCCATCACCAGCGCGGTGCCGGACAGCGACGGATCGCGGGCGCCCAGAAAAAAGGTGGCCGGATCAGGCACAATCTCCATGCCGGCCTGGCCCATGCGGAAGACCAGCAATTCCTCGTTGGGGCCAAAACGGTTCTTGAAAACGCGCAGCAGGCGGAACATCTGGCGCCTGTCGCCCTCGATCGAGACAACAGTATCAACCATGTGCTCAAGCAGGCGCGGCCCGGCGAGCGCGCCATCCTTGGTGACATGGCCCACCAGAATCAGGGCGCAGCCGCGGCTGCGGCATTCCTCCACAAGGCTGGTGGCTACAGCCCTGACCTGGCCCCCATTGCCAGGCAGGCCCTCGGCCTCGCTGCTTGCCAGCGTCTGCACGGAATCCACCACAAGCAGGCGCGGCAGAATCCTGTCCATGCCGGAGACCACATCCTCAACCCGGGAAGTCGCAAGCGCGTACAATTGCGGCGGCAGCGCGCCCAGCCTTTCGCCGCGGCCGCGAATCTGGGGCAGGCTCTCCTCGCCGCTCGCGTACATTACAGGCAGGCCGGCGCTGGCCACATTCGCGGCCACCTGCAAAAGCAGGGTTGATTTGCCTATGCCGGGCTCGCCGCCCACCAGAATTGCCGAGCCTGGCGCTATGCCGTTGCCAAGCACGCGGTCAAGCGGCTTGAGACCGCTGGAAAAAGGGGTTCGGCCTTCTGACCGCACATTGGCCAGAATTTCCGGCGCATTGGCGAATCTGGCTGGCTGGGACGCCTGGCCTGCGCTCACTGGCTTGAAAGTGTTCCACTCGCGGCAGGAGGGACACTGGCCAAGCCACTGGCTGACTTGCGCCCCGCAGCTCTCGCAGCGGTAAGCCTGTTTTGGTTTTGCCATGCCAATGAGTATAAGAACGCGGAATTTCCTTGCAAGTGCCAGGGCGCGCTTGCAAGTGGACCGCGTCTGGCGTAAAAGCAGAAAATCTTTATGAAATGAACTTTTGGGAGGCGGTATGCGCTGGCAAAATCGCGCAGGCAGCGACAATGTGGAAGATCGCCGCAGCTCGGGGCGAATGCCCCTGGCCGGCTTGCCTATTGGAGGCAAGGCCGGCGCCGTGCTGCTCATCGCAGTGGTGGTAGCCGGTTTTTTTGGCTATGACCTTTCGCCTGTGCTCAATATGCTCGGGGGCGGCAGCCCTGCGCAGATCAGCGCGCCAGCGCAGCGAAGCCAGGGGGATGACGAACTTGCGCGCTTTACGTCTGTCGCGCTCAAAACAACGGAGGACACCTGGAGCCAGATTTTCCAGCGCGCAGGCAGGCAGTACGCGCCTGCCACGCTTGTCCTCTATTCGGGCGCAACCGACACAGCCTGCGGCTATGGCGAAAGCGCCATGGGGCCGTTCTACTGCCCTGCTGATCACAAGGTTTACATTGACCTGTCCTTTTACAATGACATGGAGCGTAAACTGGGCGGCGGCGGAGATTTCGCGCTTGGCTATGTTCTCGCGCATGAAATTGGCCACCATGTGCAAAACCAGCTTGGCATTGCCCAGGAAGCGCGCGCGCGCATGGAAAGGGCCTCGCCGGCAGAGGCCAACCGCATCTCCGTAATGCAGGAGCTGCAGGCGGACTGCTTTGCCGGAGTGTGGGGCAGCCATATGCGGGAAGCCGGCATTCTCGAGTCCGGCGATCTTCAGGAAGCGCTCAATACCGCTTCAGCAATCGGAGACGACAGGCTGCAGCGCCAGAGCGGCGGGCGCGTGATTCCGGACAGCTTTACGCACGGCACCTCCAGGCAGAGATATGAATGGTTCAAGCGCGGCTTTGACAGCGGCGATCCGGCCCAGTGCAACACTTTCACAGGCATATAGGGCCCAGGGCAGATGACAGCGTTTGTGCCTGACTTTTCCGGCGGACTCTTGCCGGCCATCGCGCAGGATGCTGACAGCGGCGAAGTGCTGATGCTGGCCTGGATGAATGCCGAAGCCTGGGAAAAAACCCTCGCAACCGGCGAAGCCCACTATTTCAGCCGTAGCAGACAGAAATTGTGGCACAAGGGCGAAACCTCCGGCAACATCCAGTCTGTGCGGGCAATCCGCCTGGATTGCGATCAGGACGCGATTTTGCTGCTCGTGCGCCAGCATGGCGAAGCCGCCTGCCATACTGGCCATCGAAGCTGCTTTTACCGCGAGCTGGAAAACGGAAAGATCTCGGAATGTTCGCCAGTAATATTCGACCCTGCCAAAGTTTACGGCTAACTACCAACCAGAGGCCAATGTAATGCCAGATTCATTCAATGAAGCGACAGGAGCGGAGAAGCTCAAGCTGGGGCTGCCCAAGGGCTCGCTTGAAGATGCCACAATCAGGCTGTTTGACGCTGCAGGCTGGCGCATTCGCAAGCATTCCAGAAATTATTTTCCGGAAGTGAATGATCCGGAACTGAGCATCTCGCTTGCCCGCGCCCAGGAAATAGGCGGCTATGTCGCAAGGGGCGTGCTGGATGCAGGCATAACCGGCCTGGACTGGCTAGCTGAAGGCGGAGATACGGACAAGGTAATGCGCCTGGCGGAGCTGGTCTATTCAAAAAACTCGTTCAGGCCCTGTCGCTGGGTGCTGGCTGTGGCCGGCGATTCCCCGTATTGCAAGCCCTCGGACCTTGCTGGCAGGCGCATTGCGACAGAACTGCGCAATGTGACAGCGCAATATTTCCGGGGCCTGGGCATACCGGTTGAAATTTTTCATTCCTATGGCGCCACAGAAGCCAAGGTGGTGGAAGGGCTTGCTGACGGCATAGTGGAAGTTACGGAAACCGGCGCGACAATCGCCGCGCACGGACTGCGAATTATTGACGAGGTGATGATTTCATGCCCGGCCATTATCGCCAATCCCCTGGCCTGGCAAAATCCGGCCAAAAGGGCCAAACTGGAGCAGATAACCTTGCTGGTGGAAGGGGCCTTGCGCGCGCAAAACCTGGTCGCGCTCAAAATGAACGCCCCAGCCGCGAATCTGGACGCCATCCTGGCAATGCTGCCCGCGCTTAATTCCCCAACTATCTCCCCCCTGCGCGACCCGAGCTGGGTATCGCTCGAAACTGTTGTTGATTCCGGCCTGGTGCGGGAACTCATCCCCAGCCTGCGACTGGCGGGCGCGGAAGGCATTATCGAATACGCGCTGAACAAGGTCATCTAGCGCTACAGCTGTAAAACAGGTTCAGCGGACATTGAAAATGGGAAAATCCTTGTCGGACGGGGATTTTATTCTGTAAGAATTGTCCACTCCGAACCTGCCAAATGCCGCGTAAACCGCTTCCGGTCTATGTCCGCAGACCCTACAAAATTACCTACTTTTGAAAATATTAAACCTTGGCCGGGAATATTACCTATTGCAGGCGCAAATATGCGTAATCAGTAAAGATTTAGGGTTGGTGTTCAGTTATGATTTATAATCGGTCAATATATAAAAAGAGCTGCGCGTTATGGCGACCGTCTGATGACGCAGCGGGCAGAGCATTTTTCATATGAAATGCTCAAAAAAAACGGCGTCTGCAGGAATTGCGGACGCCGCTTCCCATCTGGACAAATTCGTCTTCAAGTTCCGCAACCAGAAAATGTCCCTGTCGTATGGCTCGAGGGCCAGGCAGGCTGGCCCTGCGGCTGCTAGCTTGGCAGCAGGGCTGCCAGGGCGTCAAACAGCTCGCGGCTGGCGCTGGCGGTTTCGGACGGACTTGTCTGGCGCTGGCCCCGGGCGCGTCGCGCAAGCTCGCGCAATCTCCTCAACGTATCCGGCTGGGGCGTGCCCAGCATTCCGGGAATTGTGAAAGCAAGAAACCGCTTCAGAACCTTGTTCAAATCCCGCTCTGGCGCATTGAGCAGCATTTCCGTATAGTTTTTCGCAACTACCAGCCATTCCGAACGCTGCGGCCTCGCGTTTCTGGCCGCAGCCAGCGCTGTCGCAATCGCGCCGGCATCAACGGAGCGCATTAGCTTTCCGATATACTGGCGCTGGCGCCGCTGCGCTTCACGATCGCGGATATTGTCAAGATCGGTCAGCGCGGCGGTCAGCTCTTCCGGTAAATTGAGGGCGCCGCGCTCGGCCGGAGTGAGACCGGTGAGCTCTTCGCCAAGTTTTTGCAGGGCTACGCTTTCGCGCTTTCTGGCCGAGCGGCTGGGCTGCTGCCCCTCTTCGCCGTTTTCCTGCTTCCTGCCAGCAAATTGCGGCCTGCGGGCCGGTTTTGGTTTGGGCATAATCTTTCACCTTTCCTTGTTATTGAATGCCTAAAAATATATCCCCAGAATGATTCCCGCCAGAATGACAGGCGAG
>JAAUYW010000157.1 GCA_014804915.1 Desulfovibrio sp.
ATGGCGTCGGGCGGGAGGGAAGAGGCCGGAGAGATCGGGAAGACGGGTTCAGCTTGAGGCGTCATATTCTGCCTTGAGCTTGTCAATCAGCTCCTCGACAGAAATGATTTCGTTGACGCGATGAACATTCTCCCCGCAAAACGCGAATCCGCCTTTCAGGTTGCCGTTTTTGGCGCTGATCAGGGCCTGGGCTATGCAGTAGGGGGTCTTTTCCTGCTGGCAGGTGCTAACGCAGTGGAAAATGCATTTGAATGGCTTTTTGAGGCCTGCGCGTGATTTTTCGATGAATTCGTTGCCAAGGGCCCTGCCTGGCATTCCAACCGGGCTTGAGATTATGGTTATATCTTCCTTTCTGGCATCCAGATAGCTTTGCTTGAAGCGGATATCAGCGTCACATTCATGTGTCGCCACAAACCGCGTGCCCATTTGCACGCCTGCCGCGCCCAGATTGAGGAACTTGCGAATGTCCGCCCCTGTGTAGATGCCGCCAGCCGCGATTACGGGTATTGCCCTGCCGTATTTGTCTTCAAGCGGCTTTACCGCGTCCACCACTTCCGGAACCAGTTTTTCAAGCGCCATGTCAGGATTCGGGATTTCTTCGGGCTTGAAGCCAAGATGGCCGCCAGCCTTTGGCCCCTCGACAACGAAGCCGTCAGGCAGGTAGTCAAAGCGGGAGAGCCATTTCTTGGCGATGACCTTTGCCGCCCGCCCGGAGGAGATGATTGGCACCAGCTTTGTGCGGAATTCCTCCTTTTTCTCGGCGCAAAGCTCGCGCAGTTGCCTTGGCAGGTCAAGCGGCAGCCCGGCTCCGGAAAAAATCACGTCTATGCGGCTCTCGATGGCTGTTCGCGCCATTTGCGTGAAAGTGGTAAGCGCCACCATTATGTTGACGCCAAGAATGCCGCTGGTCAGCTTGCGCGCCTTTTCAATTTCGGAACGAAGCGCGCGGCAGTTGGCTTCAACCGGATTCTCGGCGACGTCCTTTTCCTGCATTCCGATCATGGCGGCCGCGATTACGCCAATGGCGCCCTGGTTGGCGACAGCTGACGCCAGTCCGGACAGAGAAATCCCAACGCCCATACCGCCCTGGATAATTGGAAGACGCGCAACAAGATCGCCAAATTTTAGGGGTGGTAAAGGCATATTTGCACCTCCGCCTGAATGAGCGGGCTATAGTTGATGATTTTTTTCAAATATAAGCCTGCCATGCCCTGCTTGCAAGGCTATTGCGGCATGTCTTTGGCATCCACGATCTTGACGCCGAATTCGGCCACATTGTCCGGAGGGCCGTAAAACAGGATCATGAAGGGCACTTCGCCGCCCGGGGGAATATTTGTGTTATTTGCCAAAAGCTCCACCTTGTTGTTCAGGAAAGATTCCATTTCCTTTTCGCTCAGCACCTGCAGCTGGAACAGGGAAAGCTGCGTGCCTGCCAGCTGGCGCTTGACGGAAAGCGGTTTCTTGTCCTTGTCATAAAGCGCGCCCTCAAGCTCGATCAGCTCTTTCGGCTCCGGAAATTCATTGACAACCCGGCCCTCGATCACGAAGACCTTGCCGGCCTTTTCATTGGGCACATTGTATTGGCGCACATTGCGCATGGTGAGCATTTCAACTTTCTTGTCAATTTCCTGGGGCGTGGCCTCATGCGCCTCTTCCCGCATCCAGTACCATGTGGCTCCGCCTGCAATCAGGGCGCAAAGCGCGCCCATGGCGAGCCACAGCATGAGCCTGCCCTGCTTGCGCCCGGGCATGGCCGGCAGCGCCTCGGCTTTTGGCGCCGGCCTGTCCTGCTTCTTGCCAGGCAGCTGGAAAACATGCTTGCAGACTGCGCAGCGCAGCTTGGCTCCGGGTTTTGCCAGATGATCAGGCAGATTGAATTTGCTTGAACAGCTTGGGCAGTTTACTTCCATGCGCTTCTCCAGTGACGATTTTAAAAATGCCCTTCAGAAGGCATCTGGAGTTCACAGATTTCCGGCAGGTTGCGGAAATGCTCGGCATAATCCATGCCATAGCCTACAATGAAACCCGCAGGCAGGCAAAAGCCGGCAAAAGCCACTTCCAGGTCGGCTTCGCGGCGCTCCTTTTTGTCCACAAGCGCGGCCACTGCGACGCTTTTTGGTTTTCTGGCGCCAAGCTGGTCGATCAGGAATTTCATGGTGTGCCCCGAATCAACTATATCCTCGACTATCAGAACGTTTTTGCCAAGGATATCCAGCTCGATATCCTTGCTGAAAATGATATGCTTCGAGCTTTTCGAGTTCATGCCATAGCTTGCGAGGCGCACAAAATCCAGCTCCAGCCCCGGATTTTCAATATGGCGCGCAAGATCGCTGAAAAACATGAACGCCCCCTTGAGCACGCAAATGGCAAGGAGCGGCTCCTGTCCGTAGGCCGCGTTGATCTCTGACCCCAGTTCGGCTACGCGCCGCGCTATCTGTCCGGCCGTGAATACCGGCGTCAATATGGCTGCGGATTCATCCATTACTGGCAACCCCTGCTGGCAGCCTCCGGAGAGGCAATTATTTTAGCAAATCGGAAACGACCTTTTTCAGCACTTCCTCGTTGGCCATGCCGGGCTCCGAGATGACCAGTTTTCCGTCAGGCGCGATAAACGCGTTATGCGGCACGCTGCTCACGCCATACGCGTCGGTGATGCTTTGTCCGGCCATGAATACCGGATAGTTGATGCCGGTCTGTTTCATGAAAGGCTCGACCACAATGGGATTCTGGTCCACAGAAAGGCCGATGAGCAGGAGCCTGGACTCTGGCAGGGAGGCGCGCAGTTTCGCCAGCTCCGGAATCTCCGCCCTGCATGGCGGGCACCAGGTGGCGAAAAAGTTGATCATTATCACCTTGCCGCTGTTTTTGGCGATCATTTCCTGCAGCTGGGCGTTGTTGATTTCTGGCGGATTGTCGGCAAACGCGGCGCAGGGCAAAAGGGCAAGCAAAAGCAGCGCAATCAGGACTCTTTTCATTTTATCCTCCAGCTCGGATGGGACAAATTTGGCGCGTTCAGGCTGCCAGCAGCGCCTTGGCGGCATTTACGCTTGCGACAGCATCCTCGCAGTAGGCATCCGCGCCAATGGATTCTGCGAATTCCCTTGTAACAGCCGCGCCGCCAACGATCACCTTGATAGGCAGATGCCTTTCGCGCAGCAGATCGATCGTGTCTTTCATTCTCACCATTGTGGTTGTCATCAGCGCGGACAGGCCGATCATGGCTGCGCCGTTTTCAATTGCCAGATCCACAATCTCTTTCGCAGGCACATTCTTGCCCGCGTCTATGACCCGGAAGCCGTGATTGCCAAGCATCAGGCCGACAATGTTCTTGCCAATATCGTGAATATCGCCTTCAACAGTCGCAATCACGATGGTTTTTTGCTCCAGGGCTTCCCTTGCGTCTTTCAGCAGCGGCTCGAGTCTGCCGAATGCCGCCTGCATCGTCTCGGCGGAGCGGATGAGCTGCGGCAGGAAGTACTTTTTCTGCTCATAGAGATTGCCGACTTCGGTAATCGCCGGAATGAGCGTCTCATTCACAATCGCGAATGGCCGCCTGCCTTCCGCAAGCTCTTTTTCAAGCAGGGGCAGCGCCTTTTCCCTGTCTCCCTTTAGCACTGCCTCATAAAGATTGCCAACTTCGCTTTTTGGGCGCGTCCTTGCGGAGCCTGCTTCGCCAGGCTTCCAGTCCGCGTATGCGCCAATGAACGTCTCGCAATCCGGATCCTGGCCGACGAGGGCAGCCATGGCTGTTGTGGCATTGATAATAGCCTCGGCATCCGGATTTGCAATGCAGGAGGTCAGCCCGGCCCCGGCGGCCATGCAGAGGAACGTTGAATTGAGCAGGCCGCGGGCCGGCAGGCCAAAGGAAATGTTGGACAGGCCGACCGTAGTGGCCAGCCCGCGCCTCTCGCACCAGCGAATCACTTCCAGGCATTCTCTTGCGGAGCCGGCAACGGACGAGGCGGAAAGCGCCAGGCAATCCACCATGACAAGGCGCCCGGGAATGCCGAGCCTGTCCGTTTCTTCAAGCAGATTCTCGATAATCGCGATTCTTTCTGCCGCTTTTCTTGGCAGCTCCGCCCCCTGCAGGGGCAGCAGGATGAACGGCGCGCCAAAATCACGGCATACCGGTCCCAGAGTTTGCATTTTGTCCGGCTCGCCGCTGATGGAATTGATCAGGCATGATGCCGGATAGTAGGGCAGCGCCTGCGTGATTGCGGCCGCGCTGGAAGAATCGAGTGAAAGCGGCGTCGCAAGGCGCGACGAGAGCAGGCAGACAAGATCTGTGAGCGCAGTCTGCTCATCCACCAGGGATGCGCCCACATTCACATCCAGCAGGGTAGCGCCAGCGGCTATCTGCTCGTCAGCCAGGCGCAGGGCCTCTCCGTAATCGCCTTTGCGCAGGCTTTCCGCTAGCGCGGGCTTGCCAGTAGGGTTGATTCTCTCGCCGATGACAGCCAGGCGCGCATTCGCATTGATGCGGGTGATTCCCGATCTGCTGGTCAGCGTTACGCCTTCCGGCTGCGGCCTTGGCGGCGTCTGCCAGTCGATGGCTGCGCAGGCCTTCACAAGCGCGCTGACATGCTCCGGAGTGGTGCCGCAGCAGCCGCCAAGGATTTGCGCTCCCAGTTTTGCGAATTTCGCGGTCTGCTCGGCAAAGGGGGCCGGGGGAAGGGGGAAGACGGTTTTGCCATCCCGCAGTTCCGGAAGGCCGGCATTTGGCTCGGCAAGCACTGGCGTTGAGCAGCAGGCCAGCAGCTGGCGGACAACCGGCAGCATTTCCTCCGGGCCAAGGCTGCAATTTGTGCCGATTACATCGCAGCCCAGATTTTGCATTGTTTCCGCAAAGATTTCCGGCGTGGAGCCAGTGAGGCTGCGGCCCTGCTCAAAGGTCATTGAAACCATGACAGGCACATCGCAGACCTGGCGCGCGGCCGCTACCGCCAGACGGACTTCCGCAATATCGAATTGCGTTTCCATGAAGATCAGGTCGACTCCGGCCGAGGCCAGGGCGCTGATTTGCGCGGCGTAGGCTGCGATTATATCCGCTGGCGCGGCGGAGCCAAGCGGCTTCGCGAATACTCCGGTTGGGCCTGCGTTGCCTGCGATGAACACCGGCTTTTTGTCAGGGCATTCCTGTCTGGCCGCAAGGGCGATTCTGGCCATCTCACGGTTGACCGCATGGACATCGAGGTCCGGGGGCAGCTTGAAGGAATTGGCGCCAAATGTCGCGGTGGTTATTATGTTCGAACCTGCGTTGATATATGCCTTGTGGATATTCTTGAGGATCTCGGGATTTGCGAGGCAGAAGCGCTCCGGCCCTTCCCCTGGCGCCATGCCGGCGGCCTGGAGCATGGTGCCCATCGCGCCATCCAGAAAGAGCATGCGCCCATTTTTGAGCGTTTGCGTGAAAGTGCTATTTGTCATAAGCGCCTGGCTTGTTTATAGTGGTTCTGCCGTTTTGCAAGGCAGTTTTTTTATTAGTAAAAATCATTGAAAAAAACAAATCAAAACTATAGCATGAAAAACGGGCGACAGGGCGCGGGAATTGGGGAAGCATGAAAAGCAGGCAGAAAAAAAGGATTTTGGCGGATTCGGCTTCCGGCGGCAGCCTGTCCGAATCCAGGCCTGGCGCCGGGGAAACCTCCGGAGAGGCCGGCCAGGTCGAGATTGTCGATTCGGGGGCTTCTGATCCGGAAGAGGATTTTCTGGATGCTCGACAGGCCGAGCTGGAGGAGATGGGCGAAGAGGAGAGCCTGTCCGGAGA
>JAAUYW010000158.1 GCA_014804915.1 Desulfovibrio sp.
CTTGCAATGCCGCCCCGGCCGCTCCAAGCGTCGCTCCCATTTCTGCCAGCAATTGCAAGGCGACGATGCCCACTGCTTGCGGTTTCAGAAAAGCAAGCCAGTCCAGATGTGCGGCAAGCCAGTCCTCAAAAGCAGAAAAAAACCCGGTTTGCTGGCAAACCCACATGAGGAAATAAACTGGCGTAGTAAATAGCAGCAATTTTGGCAGGCGCTTTTTGAAACGTTGCCAGGCCTTCAAAAGGCAGCTGGCACAACCGCCCTTTCGGGAAAGTGCAGGCGCAATGGCGGTATCCGGAGGCGGCGCAAGCAGAATCCTGCCCAGACAGGCCGTAAACGCTGTTCGTCCCAGTGCCGCGACAAGGCAGAGGCCGGCATAAGTAACCGCTGCGCCACCAAGCACTGGCCAGGTGAGCAGAAAAAGCGTTGGCAAATGGGCAAGCCACGCTGGCAGCCCATTGAAAAGATTGGCAAGCATTAATTCCCTGGAATTTAGGTCCCCGCTTTCGTACTTTTCCGCAAGCAGGCTATTGGCAGCCATTGGAGAGACGAATGCAAGAGCAAACGCAGAGGCTGCGGCGGGACCAAAATGAGCCAGACGCGCAAGCGGACAAGCCGCTTTTGCCAGCAAGTCCGTCCAGCGCAATGCTTCCAGGAGGCTGGCGAGAAAAAGGCCCGCTGCCAGGCCGCAAACCAGGCGCAAAAAAGGCCAGAAAAGGTTATGCCAGAGGGAGATGGTCAGAAGCGGCGCCCTTCAGGTTTTCATATGCCTGATCAGGGGGGAGATCAGTCCTTTGCGCATACTGGCTTGCAAGCTGGTCGCAAAGCTCGTTATCAGGATGTCCGGCATGGCCCTGGAGCCAGAAAAAGCGGGCGGAATGAATTCTCAGCAGGACAAGAAGACGTTTCCAGAGATCTGCATTGGGCACGGCTTTCCTGTTTTTGCGAATGAACCGGTTCGCTTCCCAGTTATAAAGCCAGCCCTTTCCCACAGAATCGCACAGGTAACGGGAATCAGTGTGCAATTCCACGGCGCAGGGTTCCTTCAACGCTGCCAGGGCCTCGAGCGCTGCCATAATTTCCATGCGGTTGTTGGTAGTAAGCCGAAAGCCGCCAGACAGCTCGCGCCGGATTCGGGTGCCCTTAAGCTGAAGTATGGCTGCCCAGCCGCCAGGCCCAGGATTGCCGAGGCAGGCGCCATCGGTGTGAATTATAACCTGTTTCATAAGGATGGGGTAGTCAGTTCTCCAGGCTGAAAAATTGATATTTTTCCATACTGGCCATCAAAGCCGGCGTCAAGCTGAATGGTCTTTTGGCGAATGCGGCTGACTGCTTCGCCAAGCGTCTCCGAGAAAGCGCGAATCTGATCCAGAGGCAACTGGCAAAGCACATCAAGCTCGGCTCCCAGTTCGGTAACAATCCGGCTGCAGGCTGTTTCCACCTTGCGGCTCCCTGGACGGGCGGCGAGAATTTGACCTACGACTTCTGGCAAGGGAACAAGCATCCGCGTTTCCGGCTCCTTTTCAAGGCAGGGAGCGATTTCCCGATCAGCGAGCTCGGTGACCCGATGGAGCACGCCAACAGTCAATGGTTTGCCGCAAACAGGGCAGATGTTGTTCAGTTCCCTGGTTTGCGCAGGCACAAGCGCTATGTTGCAGGCGCGATGGCCATCAAGATGATATTTGCCTTCTTCTGGATAAAACTCCAGAGTGCCCAGAAAACGGCAGGAGCCAGAAGGAGGATCCTCACGCCTGGAGGCTGCGCGCAAGGCATCAAAAATCCCATCGTAGGAGGGGTTGCCTGAGAAAAGATTTGCCTCACGGCCAAGATTGGGCCCGGAATGCGCGTCAGAATTTGAGATAAGGGCATAATTGTCAAGGCTGCTCAAAAGCCGGTTCATTGGCGGATCAGAAGACAACCCGGTTTCAAGAGCGAAAATATGCCGGGTGAGATCGCCATAACAATCCCTTATGTCATCAAAACCCGATTTGGAGCCAAACAGGGCATACCAGGGCGTCCATACATGGGCAGGAATCAGGACGGCACGAGGCGAGCAGTCAAGCGCAATCTCAAAAAGATCATGGGAATCGAGCCTGAGAATTGGCCGGCCGTCAGATGTCAGATTGCCTATCAGTTCCATGCGCTTGGAAAATTTTTCAGCAGCATTGAAATCTGGCATGAAAATCAGGTTATGAACTTTACGTGTCTTGCCGCCCCGTTTATATATGCAGCTAATCTCGGTTTGCAGGCAAAACAGGGGACCAGCGCGATCAGGAACAGGACAGGGCAGCTCGGGGGGCAAGATGGAAGTGTACAACCCGCTTTCCCTGTCTTCTTTCAGGGAAGCTTTCAGCTCTTGCCGCCACCCGGGATGCGTGAAATCGCCTGTGCCAAGAACGTCAATTCCCTTGCGCAGAGCCCATCCAGCAAGATGCGGAATGGTAAGCGCCCTGCTTGTTGCCATGGAAAAGCGGGAATGGAGATGCAGATCAGCTACAAATGTCATTTGAACCTGTCCAGGGACAAAAGTTTCGGGCTGCCTCCGTCCATTTAATGCCAGAGGCAGTGCGTTCAAGCAAGGTGAGTGCCGGCAGAATTACCGGATCAGAGGCGGCGTTTTTCTGGAGCAGGCAAAGAGCGCGCTTGGCTGACTGGCCTGAAAAACTTGCGATTGGCAATATCTGGCGCAAGCCAAGCCGCAAGGACACAATGGCCCCAGCAAGCTCACAGAGCTGGCCTGGCGGTAAAATAATGCAAAATCGGCCTCGATTCTGCAAGAGCCTGGATGCGCGGTTACAAAATAAATCCAGGGTGTCCGCTTGCATGGCAAGCGCGCTCCGTCTGAGTCTGGATGCAGGCGGGCGCCCCTTGCTCCAGGGCGGATTTGCAATAACAATGTTAAACTTGTTGAAACACGTCGAATCCAGAGTTTCTATGTCCATGGCCCGAAAACCGATCTGGCCATCCAGACCAAGCAGTGCGCCATTACAGATCGCAGCGGCCACAAGTTCTGTTTCGCGCTCAAAGCCAAGACCAGAAATGCCCGGGCGCAGCAGCGCCAGCGCCAAAAGACTCGCGCCGCAGCCGCAACCGAGCTCGGCTACACAGGCTGGATTTTTGACAAACCGGCTTGCAAACGCTGCCAGCAAGAGCGCGTCCAGGCCGAACCTGTAGGAGCCAGGCGGTTGAAAGAGTCCGCGGGGAAAGTTTCGCCTTGCCCTTGAAACCGGCCCGGGCAAAAGCTGTGAATCAGACAGGATTGGCCCCATTTATTGCTAATTTGCCAGTTGGGCAGCTTGAAATTGACAGGAGAATTATTTAATAATCTCCATAATATGGCAAGCGATAAAGCAAAGCATCGCGGCAGGCCGCGGGAATTTGACCGCCAGCAGGCTTTGGAGCGGGCTTTAAAAATCTTTTGGGAAAAAGGCTTTGAGCCTGCCTCTGTCGCTGAACTCTGCTGCGCCATGGAGATCAATCCGCCAAGCCTCTATGCCGCTTTTGGCAACAAATCCGCTCTTTTTCTGGAAGCAGCCAGGCAATATGAGCGCACATACTGGGCGGCTCCCAACAAGGCGCTGATGGAGGAGGCAGATGTATATAAGGCAATTCGGGAATACTTTGATTCCGCAGCCAGAATTCTGCTTTCACCGGATGCGCCCTGCGGCTGCCTGGTGACCCTGGGCGCCATCAATATTTCCAGCTCTGAAGTGGAAATTATTTCAGAACTGAAAAAGCTGCGCAATGACATGCGCAATCTTTTTGCGGAACGGCTGCGCATCGCGATCAAGGCCGGGCAGATTCCCCCGGATACCGATGTGCCCGCGCTGTCTGGCGCATTGAATGCCCTGCTTGAGGGCCTGGCGCTTCAGGCTCGCCAGGGGCTCTTTTTATCCGAATTAAAAGCAATGGCCGCTTTCGCCCCCCGCCTGCTGCCTCCCCCCGCTCCTGCGGAGCGCCCAAAAATGAAAGCCGCCCCCTTGACTCTTTTGTAATAGCTGGTAAAAAATCTCCTTGAAAATCTTTGTCGCAAGGAGAATGGCAGTGGCAAGAAAAATCATGATCTTAAATGGCAGTCCGCGAATGAAAGGCAATACGGCAATGCTGTGCGAGGCATTCAGCGAAGGCGCGAGAAGCGCTGGCCATGAAATAACAAGCTTCGCATTGCAGAAAATGAAAATTGCCGGCTGTACAGGCTGCATGAAAGGAGGCAAGAATCAGCTTAGCCCGTGCATAATCAAGGATGACATGGAGCAGATCTATCCGATTTATGAAGCAGCCGATACAGTAGTTCTTGCATCGCCAATGTATTACTGGACAATCTCGGGCCAGTTGAAAACCGCCTTCGACAGGCTGTTTGCAGTTGCCGAGTGCAATCCCGATTATGCCAATCCGGTAAAGGATTGCGCGCTGCTAATGGCTGCAGAAGATGCGTCCGCAGAGAACTGGACAGCAATCAATGCCTGGTACGATAACCTGCTCCACTTTCTCAAATGGAAAGATCTGGGCCGCATTCTGGCAGGCGGCGTTCTGGATGCAGGCGCAATTGCGGACAAAGCGGAATTGAAGATGGCGCATGACCTTGGAGCATCCCTGCGCTAGGCCAAATTCACGCAGCCTTGTAAAAAAGCGGGCCAGTCCCGCTTTTTCACGTTCCGGACTCTGGAATTCTGAAGGGTAATGAATTCCATATTGGCGCCGTATTTTATTAAGAAATGCACCCCGGGAGGGCCCGATATGAAATCCATTCATGCATGGCTGATCGCATTAATATTTTTGCTGGGCCTGGGCGGCAACGTTGGCGCCCAGCCAGAAGAGGCGGAAAAATCAGCGCTTGCCGGATTTACGCTTGGACTGGGAGGCGGCCTGATAACCAACGAATACAAAGACATGCACGGCAGTTCAACTGTGCTCCCCCTGCTTGGTTATGAAGGCGAGTACTTTTATCTGCGCGGCGTAGCCGGCGGTTTTCATTTTTTCCGCAATGAATGGCTGGAGCTCAATGCCCAGGTTTCCTATCTGCCCCAGCATTTCTACGCCGACGATTCCGATGACTGGGCGATCCGGCAGCTGGATGATCGCTATGCCACTCTCATGGGCGGTTTTAATGGCCGTATTTTGTCGGAATACGGAATTTTAAGCGCCACATTTTCCACAGACCTGCTCGGCTACAACAACGGCATCCTTTTGGACGCTTCTTATGTATATCCCCTGAAACTGGGCATTGTTGATTTTACTCCGGGCATTGGTTTCCAGTGGGCTGATGCCAATTACGATCAATATTATTATGGCGTGGAAAAATCGGAGGCCCGCAGGTCCGGTCTGGAATATTACGAGCCGGAAAGCTCATTTTCGCCTTATGTGCAACTTGGCGCCCGTGTGAACATCAATGACAACTGGAGCGTAATGGGCTCGGCGCGCGCAATGTTTCTGGGCGAAGAGATCTATGAAAGCCCGATGGTGGAGCAAAGTGAAAAGTATGCGTTCACACTGGGGGCCATGTACCAGTTCTAGCCTTGTTTTTATTGCCAATGCCAGTCAAAAACGGGAAAACGCCATGCCAGATTTTCCTCCCTGCTTCAAAGCCTATGATATTCGCGGAAAAGCTCCGCATGAACTGAACGAGAGTTTCAGCTACGCGTTGGGGCTGGCCCTGGCAGATCACTATCAGCCGGTGGCTGTTGTCCTTGGCCATGATGTGCGCAAATCCAGTCCGGGCTTGCACAATGCGCTGGCCAGCGCGCTGGCAGCCAGGGGAGCAAAAGTCTCCACGCTTGGGCTGTGCGGCACTGAAGAAATCTACTACGCTTCAGCCAACAGCGATAATGATCTGGGCATAATGGTCACAGGCAGCCACAACCCGATTGATGAAAACGGCTTCAAACTGGTCAGGCGCGGTTCAGTTCCCATTAGCCAGGATTCGGGCCTGCGCGAGATAGCCCTGAAAACAGCTGAATATTTGCGGAAGCCAAGGCCAGATGAATTAAACCATCCGGAATTGACACACCTGGATATCCGTGAAAAATGGCTGGACTGGCTGCTGGGCTATGCGCGTATCAGCAGGCCCGATGCGAGAAAACAGAAAGTTGTGATTGATGCGGGCAATGGTTGCGCCGGACCGGTGCTGGAGGCATTGGCGCCCAGATTGCCTGTTCAGATAATTCCCTTAAATTTTAAGCCAGATGGCTCCTTTCCCAATGGCGTTCCAAATCCGCTTTTGCCGGAACGTCGCAGAACTGCCGCAAAGGCTGTGCTTGAAAACCGCGCTGATCTGGGCATTGCCTTTGATGGGGATTTTGATCGCTGCTTTTTCTTTAATCACCGCGGGGAGTTTGTGGAAACCTGTTATCTGGCAGGTTTGCTTGCCTCGCAGCTATTGATGGCCCACC
>JAAUYW010000159.1 GCA_014804915.1 Desulfovibrio sp.
ACCACGCTCTGGCTGGTGCAGGTCTTTACGGCGATCATCATTCTCGTTGGCGCCTTCTTTCATGTTTACACTGTCATGACCGACATGCCGATCGAGGTGTTCAAAAGCACGATCCGCCTCCACATGGGCTGGATCGTCTTTTACATTTTCTTTTTGCCGGCCTGTATCCTGCACACCGGCATTGGCGTGTACCGCATTGGCGTGAAGTACGGCATTATTTCCAAAAAAGGTCGTTTCTTCTGGCGCAAGGTAATCTGGGCCGTAATGGGGGCCTATCTGCTTCTTGGCTGCTGCGCTCTCACGCGCGTCTGGCTGATGCCTGTTTCGCCGGCGAATGAGCAGCAGGTGATTCAGGAACTGGAGCAGACTCTTGGCAGCAACCTGCCGCAGGGCATTCAGGGGGGAATGTAATGAAAATAAATCACTGTGACGTGCTCTGCGTAGGCGCTGGCCTGGCTGGGGAACGGGTGGCTGTTGAAGCCGCCGAGGCTGGCTACAAGGTGATTTGCCTGAGCATTGTGCCGCCCCGCCGCTCCCACAGTTCCGCGGCCCAGGGCGGAATGCAGGCTGCGCTTGGCAACTCGATCATGGGCGAGGGCGACAGCCCGGAAATCCATTTCAATGACACGGTAAAAGGCTCGGACTGGGGCTGCGACCAGGAAGTGGCCAGAATTTTCGCGGAGCAGGCCCCGATTGCAATGCGCGAAATGGCGTTCATGGGCGTGCCCTGGAACCGCGTTGTTCCTGGCGAGCACACGTACTTCAAGGGCGGCAAGCCGTTTCAGGCTACTGAAAAGGCTGAAAACGAAGGCCTGATTCACTCCCGCGCCTTTGGCGGCACTGCCAAATGGCGCACCTGCTACACTTCGGACGGAACCGGCCATGCCGTGCTGTTCACCCTGGATAACAGGATGCTGGAGCTGGGCGTGGAAGTGCGCGACCGCATGCAGGCCGAAGCCATCATCCATGATGGCGACCGCTGCATGGGCGTCATTGCCCGCAATCTGCGCAATGGCGAGCTGGAAGCGTTTGTCGCGGATGCCACGCTCATAGCTACTGGCGGTTTTGGCAGGCTGTATCGCGCTACCACCAACGCGGTCATCTGCGATGGCGGCGGCCAGATGATGGCGCTGGATACCGGCGTTGTGCCCCTTGGCAACATGGAGGCAGTGCAGTTCCATCCCACTGGCACTGTGCCAACGGATATTCTCGTGACCGAAGGCTGCCGCGGCGATGGCGGCACCTTGCTGGATGTCAACGAATACAGGTTCATGCCCGATTATGAGCCCGAAAAGGCCGAGCTTGCCAGCCGCGATGTCGTCTCCCGCCGCATGACCGAGCATATGCGCAAGGGCCTTGGCGTGAAGAGCCCGTATGGCGACCATCTCTGGCTGGACATTCGCCACCTGGGCGAAAAGCATATCACTACCAACCTGCGCGAAGTCTATGACATCTGCCGCCATTTTCTGGGCGTGAATCCGGTTCATCAGCTCATTCCCGTCCGCCCCACCCAGCATTACAGCATGGGCGGCATTCGCGTGAACAAGGATGGAGCCGCATACGGCCTCAAGGGCCTGTTTGCGGCTGGCGAAGCCGCCTGCTGGGACATGCACGGCTTCAACCGCCTGGGCGGCAATTCCCTGGCCGAGACAGTTGTCGCCGGGCGCGTTGTTGGCAAGAAGATTGTGGAATATCTCAAGGGCGAGCCGCCTGTACAGGTCAGCAAGGCCGCCATCCAGGAAGCCGCCAATTCTGTTCGCGCGCGTATCGACAAGCTCAGGAAAGGCACAGGCGAAGACGCATATACCCTGCGCAATGCCATGCAGGACGTGATGATGGAATATGTCGGCATTTTCCGCAATGGCAAGGATTTGCAGACAGGCGTTGACAAGCTGCAGGAAATTCTCGCCCGCACGGAGAATATGCGCCTTGGCGGCAAGGGCCTGAAAGGGCAGGATGGCGAATTGGCAATGGCATTGCGCGTGCCAGGCATGGTGCGCCTGGCCCTGACTATCGCCTACGGCGCGCTGCAGCGCACTGAAAGCCGCGGCGCGCATGCGCGGGAGGATTATCCGGAGCGCAATGACCGCGACTGGCTCAAGCGCACGCTGGCGACATGGAAGGAGGGCGATAATTTGCCAACACTCAATTACGAGGACGCCACGCCGTTCTTCATCCTGCCTCCAGGCGATCGCGGCTATGGCGGCGGCAAGATTATCGAGGGCCCGGAAATTCCGGCAGACAAGAAAGTCGCTTTCAACGAGCACAAGGAAGAGACCCAGGGAGCATAGATCATGGCCGAAAACCAGGAAAAGAAACCACGCACTCTGACTTTCGAGATTTTTCGCTATAATCCGGCTGATCCGGAGTCCGAGCCGCATATGCAGACATACACGCTGGAAGAGACGCCCAGCATGACCCTCTTCATTGCGCTCAACAAGATTCGCGAGGAGCAGGATCCCACCCTGCAGTTTGATTTTTGCTGCCGCGCGGGCATCTGCGGCTCCTGCGGCATGGTCATCAACGGCACGCCCGGGCTTGCCTGCCATACCCAGACGGCCGATCTGCCGGACAAAATCACATTGCATCCCCTGCCGGTATTCAAGCTGATTGGCGATCTGTCAGTGGATACGGGCACATGGTTCCGCGGCGTCGGCGAGAAACTCGAATCCTGGATTCACACCAAAAAGGAATTTGACGAGACCGCCCAGGAAGAGCGCATGGATAACGAGCTCGCCAACCAGATCTTCGAGCTGGATCGCTGCGTGGAATGCGGCTGCTGCGTAGCTGCCTGCGGCACTGCACGGATGCGCGATGACTTTGTGGGCGCTACCGCAATCAACAGGCTCGCCCGCTTCTATATTGATCCGCGCGATAACCGCAAGCCTTCGGACTATTATGAGCTGATTGGCAACGACCAGGGCGTTTTCGGCTGCATGGGCCTTCTGGCCTGCGACAATGTCTGTCCAAAGCAGATACCCCTGCATGATCAGCTGGGCCTGATGCGCCGCATGGTCACGCTGGAATCTGTAAAGGCCATCATCCCCGAATTCGTGCGCAAAAAACTCACCGGCTGCCCGGGCAAAAAACACGGCTAGGCCCTTTCCCGAACCTGTCCGGACGCCTGCCCCAGGCGTCCGGAGCCGATTCTGGTCCGGGCTGCGTTGGCAAAATCTGAAACCGGTGGAGCCGGAACAATGGAACTCTTGACCAAGCTTTTCGTAACGCATGGCGCCGTGCAGGCCACCATTCTGCTGTGCATCACCATCGCGTTCGGAATTTTACTGGGCCGCATCAGGATCTTCAGCGTCAGCTTTGGCATTGGCGGCATTTTGTTCAGCGGCATCATCCTGGGCCATTTCGGTCTTTCCCTGGATCCCACTGTGCTCACATTCACGCGCGAATTTGGCCTGATTCTGTTTGTTTACGCCATTGGCATGAGCGTGGGCCCGACTTTTCTGGAATCGCTCAGGGCGCAGGGCCTGAAGCTGAACCTGGTCGCAGTCTATATAGTTCTCTGCGGAGCCCTGCTCGCCGCAGCGCTCTTTTTTGTTTTCGGTCTCAATGTGCCGACAACTGTCGGCCTTTTCAGCGGCGCAGTTACCAACACGCCTTCGCTTGGCTCTGCCAATGAGGCCTGGACCCTGGTTGGCGGCGATGCTGACACAGTCGCTGCCGGCCTGAAGACAATCGGCATGGCCTATGCCGTGGCCTATCCGTTTGGCATTTTCGGCATCATCCTGACCATGATGATTCTCAAGGCGATGTTCAGGATCAATGTTGAGGATGAGCTGGCGCTGCTGGCTGCCGAGCATCCGCTCCATCATGTCGAGATTGACCCTGTGGCGACCAGGGCGCTGGTGGTTTCCAGGGATGCCGTTTCCGGCAGGCAGCTTGCTGACCTCGCTCCCAGTAATGCGGAGATTGTGGCTGTGAGGCGCGGCAAGGAGGAATACGCATGGAATGGCGACTGGCGCTTGCGTCTTGCTGACAGGGTTTTTGTGAAAAATGGCCCTGGCGCCCAGGAGCTGGCCAAGGTTCTCGGCGATAATGCCGAGGCGCTTTCCCATCCCAACATGCTGTCCATATTCACAGGAATATTCATCGGCGTCTTTCTGGGCAGCATTCCTGTTTTTGTGCCCGGCCTGCCAACTGCGCTGCGCATTGGCGTTGCCGGCGGCACGCTCATCATGGGCATAGTCCTGGCCCGCGTCCAGCGCTTTGGCGGCCTTACCTGGTATATGTCGCCCGGGGCCACCAACCTGATGCGTGAAATCGGGATACTGCTGTTCCTTTCCTGCGTCGGCCTGTATGCAGGAACCGGCTTTGTGGATACGGTAGTAAATGGTCCGGGCCTGAAATGGATGGCGCTTGGCGCCATTATCACCTTTGTGCCCCTGTTTACAGCGGCCCTGTTTTGCCGCGCAGTATGGAAAATAAACTTTTCAACAATCTGCGGCATGCTCGCCGGCAGCATGACTGATCCGCCGGCCCTTGCTTTCGCGATGCAGTATTACGGCAGTCATGGCGCAGCTATTGGCTATTCCACGGTTTATCCTGTTACGATGATTCTCCGCATTCTCATGGGGCAGCTGCTGGTGTTGCTCCTGATTGGATTTGTCTAGAAACCCGAAGCCGGGCGATAGTCGCCTGGCGCAAAATAAGGAGTGCGAAATGGCTTTGTACACCAAGGAAGAGGCGCTGGAATATCATCATTTTCCGCGTCCTGGCAAAATTGAGGTTCTGCCGACCAAGCCCTGCAATAACCAGAAAGATCTTTCCATGGCCTATTCGCCTGGCGTTGCCGAGGCCTGCATGGCCATACATGGCGATGAGAGCCTGGTGGCGGATTACACAGGCCGCGCCAATCTGGTCGCGGTTGTCTCCAATGGCACCGCAGTGCTCGGTCTGGGCAATATCGGCCCCAAGGCCGCGAAGCCGGTAATGGAAGGCAAGGGCGTTCTTTTCAAGATGTTCGCGGACGTCGACGTATTTGATATTGAGCTGAATGAAAAGGATCCCGACAGGATCTGCGAAGTGGTCAAGGCGCTGGAGCCAACTTTTGGCGGCATAAATCTTGAGGATATCAAGGCGCCGGAATGCTTCTATATTGAGGACAAGCTCAAAAAGGAGATGAACATTCCGGTCTTCCATGACGACCAGCATGGCACCGCGGTAATCACTGGTGCGGCGTTTCTGAATGCCTGCGAAATTGCCAACCGCAAGCCTGGAGACTGCAAGGTTGTGGTCTCGGGCGCTGGCGCGGCAGGTATTGCCTGCGCCAATTTCTATTGCGCCCTGGGCGTTGATCCGAAAAATGTCTATATGTTCGACTCCAAGGGCCTGATCTGGACTGGCCGCAAGGATCTGAACGAATACAAGGGCAAGTACGCGCAGTCCAAAAACTGCACCCTGGCCGAGGCCATGAAGGGCGCGGACATGTTCCTTGGACTGTCGGTAAAGGGTCTGGTAAGCCAGGATATGGTCAAAAGCATGGCCAAGGATCCGGTTATCTTCGCCTGCGCCAATCCTGATCCGGAAATCACCTTTGAAGAGGCAAAGGCCGCCAGGCCCGATTGCGTAATGGGCACAGGCAGGACGGATTATCCGAACCAGATCAACAACGTATCCGGCTTCCCGTATCTGTTCAGGGGCGCGCTTGACTGCGGGGCGACTGAAATCAATGAAGCCATGAAAGTGGCCGCGGCAAAGGCGCTGGCCGAGCTGGCAAAGCAGCCTGTGCCCGAATCCGTGGAAAAGGCTTACGGAGGCCAGAAGTTCGAGTTTGGTCCGGATTATGTGATTCCAAAGCCGTTTGATCCGCGCATAATCGAATGGGAGACCCCTGCGGTTGCCGAAGCCGCGATGGCGACAGGCGTGGCCAAGCGCCCGATCGTTGATATGGCGGCCTACAAGCTCGGCCTGACCCGCCGCGTGGAAAAAGCCCGCGAGCGCGCGAAGCATCTCTATGAGAGCTATTTGACGAAATAGGCTGCGACTGGTTTTGCGAGATTGACAGGAGCCGCCGCAAGGCGGCTCTTTTGTGATGCCGGAATTCCTGTCAGCCTTTTACAGGCTGGTCTAGTGTATCCAGCCTTTGCGATAGGCAATATACACAAGGGCCGCGACAACAGTCATGGATATTCCGATCAGTGAAGCCACACTCATTATTTGCCTCAAGCAAGCATGTAAAAGAAAAAGCCAATGCCTATCAGCCACCACCCCAAAAGACGCCACTGTAGACTGGCGGATTAGCCACCATTGAACCTACAAAAAGCGCGATGCCCGTAGCTTGAAAGGTTTTTATCCAGTATCTCATTTCTCCACCCTAACCATGCTCATCGCTCCTGTCCATATTAAAATGTTGCCGGCTTTCCCCCATCGCACTCCCCGGCAGCTCATCACTCGCAGGATCCGCTGCGTCCTGGCTAAATGTTGTTCAGCAAGCATGCTCAGGCGGCTGAGGAGCATGAATTAAACTCATGAACTGGTATCAGCTTTCGGTATTATAGGGCATGAATAGCGGCGCAAGAAAGACACTTGAAGCGATTTTTGCTAATCCCATCAATAAGACCATTCCCTGGCAAGATGTGGAAGCGCTTTTTATTTGGCCAGGTTTTGGGTATTGCTGATTTGATAAGTTATGAGGGTCAGAGCGTCCAGGAGCTAAAAGAGGATTTTAAAAATGGCGTGGATGATTATCTTGACCATTGCAAGCAGACAGGCAAAGAGCCAGGCAAGCCTTATTCCGGAAAATTCACTTTGAGAATTGATCCGGAACTTCACGCAAAATTGGCGGCTTATGCGAAGTTATCCGGCAAAAGCCTGAATCAGTATGCAGAGCAATTACTGGCAAAATGTGGAGAAATATAATTAAATATCTATCAAACAGGCAAATGGATTTTGCCTGCATTGCGAAAATGGGAATTTAATAATAAAAAACAGAGTCCGGCTACCCTCCCAGCTATGCGTCGGCACGGCGCAAACGGAAAGGGCAAAGCGTTATCTGAGCAGGATAGCTACAGCGATGCCGATGACCGCGACAATCAGGGCTGTCTGCGTAATAATGGT
>JAAUYW010000160.1 GCA_014804915.1 Desulfovibrio sp.
ACAAAAAAATAGGGGTTACGCAATGTAACCCCTTGAAATTTCTGGCTCCTCGAGACGGACTTGAACCGCCAGCCTAGTGATTAACAGTCACCCGCTCCACCGATTGAGCTATCGAGGAACAATCAGGCAAGAAGCACATTAATTCAAAAATGGAGCTACTGTCAAGCAGTTAGTGGCGAAGTTTTTTGAAGGCGCGCAAGTTTTTTTTCGTAGCGTTCGGCTTCGCTCAGAATACATCCGCAATAAGGCTGCCGGTACAGTCCCCAGTTTCTGGAAAGATCAATGCCTGCCTGCCAGTCCGTGCGGAAATCCCGGTACACAAAATTGAGTCCATGCGTTTGCGCAAGTTTTTCGCCGCATTCACGGATAAAATCATGCGGCTGGTAGCGGGAATAAAGCAGTGTGCTGGTAAAATGTTCAATTCCCAGGGATACAGCCTTGCGCGCGCAGGCTTCCAGTCTCTGGGCGCAGCAACGCTGGCAGCGTTCTTTGGACTGCGCAAAAGGCAGCTGCCATTCGAGCCAGCTGGCGATATTCCAGTCATCATCAAATTGCAACTCAATTTCAGATCTGGCAGCGCATTCAGCTGCGGCTTCACGGCGGCGCAAATATTCCGCCAGGGGGTGAATATTTGGATTCATGAACCAGCCCAGCACTGCAAAGCCTTCATTGCGCAGGCGCATGATCGGCATAATGGCGCAGGGGCCGCAGCAAATGTGAAGAAGGAGTGAAGGCATGATTTAAAAACGGATCTGGAGCTCAACTGATTTGCCGGATTCTTCTTCCAGCAGGCGCAGGGCGTCGCGCTTAAAGTTGAGAATGTACATACCCAGCTCGCGCCCTAGCTCATAGACAAGACGGCTGCCGCTGGACCGTTGCAGCTTGCGGCGCAGTTCGCGCAATAATTGCAGGGCCTGCCATTCCAGATTGCGTCGCAAGCCGGTGCCTCCGCAGCATTCACATGTTTCCATGCTGATTGAAAGGGCGGAGGAGCCCATGCGCTGGCGCACCAGCTCCAGGAGTCCAAAAGAGCTCATACGTGCCACATCGTGTCTGGCGCGATCGGATTTCATGGCCTGTCTAAGGCTTTTTTCCACTTCCAGCACGTGTTTTTTGTCTCGCATTTCAATAAAATCAATAACGACCTGGCCGCCAATGTCGCGCAGGCGCAGCTGTCTGGCAATGGCTTGAGAAGCTTCAAGATTGGTCTTGAACGCCATTGCCTCAAAATTGCCCTTGCCTGAAATTTTGCCGGAATTGATATCTACGGCCATCAGCGCCTCTGTCTGGTCAAAAACCAGCCGTCCGCCAGAAGGCAGGCTTACTTCGCGGCTGTAAATTTGCTCCAGCTGGGGCATCAGGCCAAATTTGTCCCAGAGCGACTGGCTGGCATCCGCATAAAGCTTGACAAGATCCTTTTTACGGGGAAAGAGCAGGCTTGCCATTGCTCGGACGTGTTCCGCTTCGTGGGGATCATCCACCCAAATTTCGCTCACATCTTCGGTGAGATAATCCCGCACAGCCCGTTCTGGCAGACCTGGTTCCTGATGAATCAGCGCAGGCGCGGATACTTCCGTGGCGCGTTTGCGGATTTCTTTCCAGAGTCTTTTCAGGTATTGGAGGTCATTTTTTAGCGTGGTTTTTGTGGCACCCTCGCCAACTGTGCGCACAATTACGCCAAAGCCGTTTCCTGGATCAATGCCGCTCATCATTTCGCGCAGCCGGGTGCGTTCTTCAGGTTCCGTAACCTTGCGCGATACGCCAATCTGTTCCTGGCCTGGAGTAAGCACGAGAAAACGGCCTGCAAGCGAAAGCCAGGTTGTGAGAAACGCCCCCTTGCTGCCGGCCGGCTCCTTTACCACCTGCACCAGCAGTTCCTGGCCAGTTTTGAGTATTTTCTGGATTGGAGGAAATTTGCGGTCAGAGCCGGGTTCGAGCGGATTTTGCCAGTATTCGGGATGAATCTGGTCTATCTGCAAAAACCCGTTTTTGCCAGAGCCATAGTCCACAAAAGCGGCCTGAAGATTGGGGTCAATATTATGGACAACGCCTTTATAAATATTGCCCTTGATTTTGCTCTGGTGCAGCATATCCAGATAATACTCCAGCAGGGCCCCACCTTCGGCAAGCCCTACTTCAACTTGCTCGCCCTGGAGCACGCTGATAAACATGCGCTTTATCGGCCCCGGGGGAGCTGATTTGGGCGCGTCCTGTTTTTTTGACTTGCGCGCCTTAACTGGAGCAGGAGGCAATGCCAGCACCTGGACAAGACGCTCAAAGATTTCCAGCGGACTCAGAAAAGGGATCGCCTGCGTAGCCTCGGCCTGCTTTTGGGAACGGCCTTTGCCTCCGCGTTTTCCGCGCCGGCTTTTACGCCTGGGGGCGCCATTTTCCTGGTTGGCTGTATCAGGCGCGCCAGGCTGTTCCTCGGGGGGAGGAGTCGTAATTTCAGAAACAGGCTTCTTCTTTTTTGCGGGCCTCCCGCGTTTGCGGGGGGGATCAGTTGATTCAGGAGAAGACTGGGGCTGTTCCGCAGCTGGAACGCCCGAAGATGTATCATCGGAAAAACTCATGCCCATCCTTTTATTAGCAGGCTGGCTTCTCATGCCCCGAAATTGACTGAAGACAGGGCAGTAAGGGCCGCTTGCATCCTGGGAAAATCAACTTTCGGGCGCGTTCTTTGACAACAGGCCGAAAGGGTAAAAATTCGTGAGCCAGTGCTATTGCCTGCTCCGCTTGCAAGATAACCGGAATAGAAAAATTTGCAAGGAACATAACGGGATTTTGCCTGAAAAATGGATTTGGGCGCTGAAACGTGGCCTGATGCTTTTGTGATTGACGCGAGTTTATTTAGATTGCAATATGCGCCATATCCCCGATACCATTTGCAAAGGATTTCCCATGTCGCAAGGGTTTCTGGCCAGCGAATATGCCCCCGCCCAGCCTGATTCTGCAGGATTTTATGTTATTCCCTGCCCATTTGAACGCAGTGTGAGCTATGGTCATGGCACGCGCAATGGCCCGGATGCCATTTTGCTTGCTTCACAGGAACTGGAAGCATTGGAATCCGGCATGGCGCCTGGCAAGGCTGGCATTTATACAATGCCGCCAGTGAATACCGAGGGCAGTGCGGAAGCCGTTCTTGTCCGTATAGAAGCAACTGTGGAAAAAGCGCTTGAAAATGGCGCAATTCCGGTGCTGCTTGGCGGCGAGCATACCGTAGCTCTTGGCGCGATTCGCGCCCTGGCGGTTGCAGCCCAAAAAAATGGCGAGCCTTTTGGCATAGTCCAGTTTGATGCGCATGCGGATTTGCGCGACTCCTACAAGGGGGACAAGTATTCCCATGCCTCGGTCATGCGGCGTGTAATTGATGAGATGGGGATTCCTCTTGTGCAAATTGCGGTGCGGGATATTTCTCCGGAAGAAGTTGAAGTGCGCGAGCTGCACAATGTTACCCATTATGATGCATATTTTCTGGCTCGCGTAGGCTTGCCGGCCGCGCCCCTGCCAGAAAATTTTCCCCGGAATATCTATATCAGTTTTGATGTGGATGCTTTTGACTCCAGTCTGATGCCTGCGACTGGCACTCCATCTCCCGGGGGTCTCAACTGGCGTGAAACCCAGTTTATTCTGGAAGCCTGCGTGAAAAATCGTCGCGTAATCGGACTTGATGTAGTCGAGCTGGCGCCGATAGAGAACTTGCATCATGCAAGTTTCACAGCGGCGAAACTTGTCCATCTGCTTATGGGGCTGGCCCATGAAAGCCAGAGCGTGAAACAATGAACACTGTCGCGACATTTAAAGCCGCAAAAGGCAGGCAGAAATTGACCATGCTCACCTGCTATGATTACAGCATGGCCAAAATCATGGATGAATGCGGCATGAATGCCCTGCTCGTAGGCGATTCGCTTGGCATGGTCATGCTTGGCTATGCTTCCACCATTCCGGTTACGCTGGATGAGATGGTTCATCATTGCGCGGCAGTAGCCAGAGGCGCGAAAAATAGCCTGATTGTCTGCGATTTGCCTTTTATGGCCTTCCAGACAGGTATCCACGATACGCTAGTCAATGCCGGCAGGATAATCAAGGATGGCGGCGCGCAGGCAGTAAAACTTGAAGGCGGCTCGGAATTCACGCCGGAAATCGAAGCCCTGGTCCGAGCTTCCATTCCGGTAATGGGGCATATCGGCCTTACCCCCCAGTCTGTCAATGCGCTTGGTTCTTATAGGGTGCAGGGCAAGGATCCAAACGCAGCCCAAAAATTGATTGATGATGCCCGCGCCCTGGAAAAAGCCGGAGCGTTCGCCATTGTTCTTGAGTGTGTGCCAGCCTCCCTAGGCGCGCGAATTACCGAAGCTGTTTCCATTCCTGTTATTGGCATTGGCGCCGGGCCTGAGTGCGATGGCCAGGTACTGGTCTGGCAAGACATGACTGGCATTGCAGGGGAACATTCGCCAAAATTTGTGCGCAGATTCGCTGAAGCAGGCCAGATGCTGCGCCAGGCCTTCACGGACTATGCGGCCGCGGTGCAGGCAGGCCAGTTTCCGGCTGATGCGGAATGTTATCATATTGAACCTGAAATTCTGGCCAGGCTGTATTAATCAGGCGCTTTCGCAAGAGGCGCAACTTATGGAAACTGACAATTGATCCTGCTTGAGAAATTGAAAGAGGCAGCCATTTCCGTTATTCCGGTTATGGCGGTAGTCTGGCTGCTCCATATCTCTGTGGCCCCTCTGGGTGAAAATCTGGGCCGTTTTCTGGTTGGCGGCGGCTTGCTTGTCTGTGGCCTGGCCATATTTTTGCTTGGCGCGGAACTGGGGATTGTGCCAATTGGCTAGCGGGCCGGTTTAGCTCTCACGCAAAGGCGCAGCCTGCCCCTGCTACTGGGCACTGGCTTTGCCATTGGGTTTTTCATAACTGTAGCCGAGCCGGATGTGCATGTTCTGGCGCAGCAGGTGGCTTCGGTAGATCCCACAATTGAGCCCCTCTGGCTGATTGGCATGATCGCTGTCGGGGTTGGCCTCTTTGTTGTTGTCGCCCTGGCGCGCATTGTTTTCCAGCTTTCGCTGCGTTTGCTGCTTGCGGCCTTTTATGCCCTGATTTTTCTTTGCGCAATTTTCACGGCGCCAGCTTTTCTTGGCATTGCCTTTGACGCAGGCGGGGCAACCACCGGCCCCATGACGGTGCCCTTTATCATGGCCCTGGGCATAGGCATTGCTGCGGTGCGGGCAAGGGGCCAGAACGATAGTTTTGGCCTGATTGGCGTAGCCTCGATTGGGCCTGTGCTTTCAATTCTCATTCTCGGATTATTCCAGACAGGCGCAGAAGTGGCCGCAAATTCACAACAGGAAGAAGCGGCGTCAAGCCTGTGGGGTCATTTTCTAAATCTGATGCCGGAAACTGCCGCTGAAGTAGGCATGGCCTTATTGCCTCTGGTCGGACTGTTTCTTCTGTTTCGCATGTTTCTGCTCAAACGCCTTACCCGTTATCGCATGCTGCGCACAGCCTTTGGCCTGTTTTACACATGGCTTGGGCTTGTGCTTTTTTTTGTTGGCGTAAAGGGTGGCTTTATTCCGGCCGGCCACAGCCTGGGCGTACTGGTGGCCCTGCATCCCCAGAGCTGGCTGCTGGTGATGGTAGCCTTCACACTTGGGGCGCTGGCGGTCTGCGCCGAACCAGCAGTGTGGGTGCTGACGAAACAGGTAGAAGAAGTTTCCGGAGGCACGATCAGAAGCCGCGTTTTGCTGGTTTTTCTTTGCATTGGCGTCGCGGTGGCAGTAGCGCTTGCCCTGTTTCGCGTAAAATCCTCACTTTCCCTGTGGTGGTTCATTGGACCTGGCTACATTATTGCCTTTCTGATGACATTGTTCTGCCCGCCAATGTTCACGGCAATAGCCTTTGACTCCGGCGGGGTGGCAAGCGGGCCGATGGCCTCCACCTTTATCCTGGCTTTCGCGCTGGGCGCTTCCAGCGGTCTGGGAGGCAATCCCATTCTGGACGCATTTGGGGTAATTGCCCTTATTGCCATGACGCCGCTGATTGCCATACAGCTATTGGGCATACTCTATCGTAAAAAAGCCGACTTATCCGGAGGGAAAGCATGACGCCGTGCACACAGCTTCTGATCAGCGTTGTGCGTCGCACTCGCGGTGATCGCGTGGTTGAGCTTGTTCGTAGCGCTGGCGCTACAGGAAGCACCATTTTTCTGGGCCGGGGCGCATCCGGCAACTCGCTTTTGCGCTTTCTTTGTCTTGGCGATACAGAAAAGGAAGTAGTCTTTACCCTGGCCTCGCCAGAGCTGATGCCCGCAATCATTGAAGCCCTGCGCACAGCGCCGGACTTGTGCCGGAAGGCGCCTGGCATTGGCTTCCTCATTGACGTAACCGATTTTCTCCGCTCTGGCTCCGGCCAGGAATGCCAACTTTCAGGAGCTGCGCCAATGGCTACCACTCATCAGCTGATTTGCGTTATCGCCAATTCCGGATTTGCCTATGATATCATGCATGTGGCTCGCAAGGCAGGAGCAAGGGGTGGCACCTTGCTCAAGGCGCGGGGCACAGCCAATGAAAATGACAGCAGTTTTTTTGGCATCACGATTGTGCCGGAAAAGGATGTAATTCTGATTCTGGCAAGAAATGAGGCAGTCGCTCACATTCTGGAAGCAGTGCGCAGCTGCGATTTTCTTTCCGAACCAGGCACAGGCATTATTTTTTGTGTGCCAGCATCTGATTTCTTTCTTCTGGGGCAGGCTCAGACACCGCTGGAAGGGTGATCTATTCAGTGAAAAAGCTCTAATTCCCCTTGCGTTGTGACAAGGCAATGCGGTTGCGTTCTACGGCATTGCCAAGCTCTGGCAACAGATCCGCCAGCGCTCCCATGTCGCCCTTGCTGGCTGC
>JAAUYW010000161.1 GCA_014804915.1 Desulfovibrio sp.
ATGGTTGCGAAGCGCTTCAGCGCAGGCAGAGTCAGGATCTGCTAGCCATAATTCAGGCGAAGAAAAGTTTTTCATGGAATCAGGGTCAAATCCTCTCGGCAACGCGCCACGAACCAGATCAAAAAGACTCGCGCCAGGCATTAAAGCAACCTTCTTTTACATATCCCAATAGGGTTCCCTAAAAAGCTGGGGTTTTCTTTCCCGCATAGAATGCCATGGATTTAATGGCTGTCCTATAAGCTTCGGGCGCATATTTTTCCCAGCGTCCGCAGATTCCATAATCGCGAATCAGGGCAACCAGTTCATTGGCGAATCTGTCTCCCCCATATTCGTCAGCTTTGGCTATCGCGCAACTGGCTAATCTATCTCGCAATTCGTGATCTTGTAGCAAACCAATGATTTCTCTAGCGGCCCCCTTGACATCATACTGTGGAACGACAATTATACTTGGATTGTCTTTAGCCATTTCTATATCGAGATTATACATGACAACAGGCAACCCTCTAGCCTGTGCTTCAGCCAGGCCATTCGGGAAACCTTCCATAAATGATGTGTATAACAATAGCTGGCACTTATCGAAATACATTGAAGGATTATCAGTCCACCCAGTTACTTCCACGTGCCTTTCCAAGCCGAAACGTTTAACCCGTTTCCAGAAAAGGTTTTCCTTTGAAGATTGCTCAAATCCCCCAATATATATGAATTTAGCGTCTGGACATTCTTTTAAAACTTCCTGTAATATGTACTGGCTTTGCAAAATTTGTTTTTTATCATCGTGTAAGCGTCCTATAAATCCGATAACCCTCCCACGTCTCCCAGATGGCACAGGAGTTTCGCTCCGTCTAGGCGTATTTGGAACATATATGGCATCGATACCCTGAGAGCGTAGATATATTTCCGAGGATTGAGTTAGGCAAAATACTTTTGAAAGAGTTCGCAAAGTATTAATAAATGACTTGTGTTGATACTCCCTGCCCCGGTATAGAAGCTCGAGATTGTGATCAAAACGCAATGAGCCAATCACAGGAATATCCATAAGATGCAGCAGCAAATTATCCCAAAAAAAGGGAGATTCATGAACCCACATATGTATCATGAGGTCAATAGCCGCAGCTTTTAGCGCCTGGTGCAGTGACGACAGATGCCTTGCTTGAGCGTCTTTATCGCCACTACTTGGGCTGATATAAAAAATTTCCACACCCAGGCCGCTGTCGGCCTCATTCATCTCTTCAAGAAACAGGCAAACGGGATAGCCAGCGTCTCTTAGCGCGGAGATCATGTTGCGCATTGTCGTTTCTATGCCACCGCCTTTAGCCCTGAAGTAAAAAATGCCGATTTTGCGCGCGGGCCGCGCCTGCGTAAGCGGAAGCCTGAGCGAAATTTCATCCCAGCGGCGATCGTAAAATTTTCGCAATCTTAGCGCCACGCCCAACGCGCCATATTGCTCCAAAATCAATTTAAAAAATTCTGGCCCCTGTTCGACGGGAAGGCACGCCAGGGATTGAAAAGTGGCTTCTGTGAGGTGGGTTTCGATGCCCTTGTAGACGCTTTCAAGTCCATGCCCATCGCAGTAGTTCTTAACGAGAGTAAGAATTTCAGCCCGATCTCTTGCATTATCCAGAATTTTGGTCGAGTCTCCCAGTGAGGTTATGCCAACATTAAAAGAATAATTATAAAGGCGATCGGCAATTTTAATAATGGATTGCGCCTCATTCACAAGGGCAAGGTATTCGTACAGGTCTTCTGCAAACAAGAGTCGACCATCCGCCAGCTCCGCGAATGCCTTTTGGGCGATATTGCGCCGGTATGCTCCGAAGCAGATGTTACGAGGCGCAGCGCGCTTTACAAATGCAGCCGATAAAAGGACTGTTCTGGTATATTCGCGTGCCTCGAGAGAATTAAAATATTTGTCGTACCATTCAATCTTGCGTTTGCTCATTCGGCCATGATCAATCAGATTTAGGCCAAAGTGGCAAATATCGAAACCTTGTGCAATGCTGTCAGCTGCTTTTTCACACGCCTCTGGGGCAAGGAAATCGTCACTATCCACGAACATTACGATATCGCCCGTCGCCTGCGCCACTCCGCTTTTCCGGGCCATGTGAGTGCCCAGATTCTTGCTGTGGGCGACCAGCTTGACGCGGTGATCTCTTTGCAGCCAGACCGCTATTTCCTCCCGCGACTTGTCAGTGGAGCAATCGTCAACGATGACTATTTCAATGTTCCTTTCGGTCTGGCCTGTAAGGCTGGATACGCACTTATCCAGAAAAAGCGCATTATTGAAATTGGGGACTACGATCGAAACACGGGGAGGAATATTTTTTCTGGCGAGGCGTCGCCCTTCGTGAATTCCTAGCTCGACAAAATGCTGAATAGCATCCACACCGGCTGATGTCAGATCAGGATAGCATTTAAGATATTTCTGCCAATCAAGCTCGCCGCATTCTTGAAGAGCTTTGAGCAGGGCTTCCTTGGGCTGCTCCTGCCAGTCAAAAGGGGCGGCCAAAGACAAAAACTTATCTGGCCGAATCTCTAGCGGCAGAGATCGGAGAGCCAGCTCAACAAGATCAGCCATTGGCCGCCTCCTGACGAATAAAAAGAAGATGAAAAAGGAGTGCGAATTGCGAGCGAGTGAGAACCGTTAACGGCTAAGCTGTGTGCGCAAAAGGCATACCAATCATACAAGTAATGATAGAGGGGAAAGCAAGGAACGACAACCTTCAGGGCAGACGCATTTAGGCTCGTCGGACACTGTAGCGCTTCAACCCTGGACACGCTTATCCTGGAAGATGCGAATGGAGGGTTTGCCTCATGCGTCTATTCCTAAAAAGTTAAAGTGAAACTGCTCTAAAAAATGGTGGAGGCGGGGGGAGTTGAACCCCCGTCCGCGAACAATCCACGCAAAATCTCTACAGGCTTAGACCAGGTTTGCGATTTAATCGCGCTGGTGGCTCCTGATCAGGCGCAGCGCGACGAGTTCGCCAGTAAAATCTCATGAAAGCCATGGCAAACGCCGACTTTCACCAGCCTGATGCTTTTACGCCACAAAAAATTATCAGGCATCCTTTCTTGTGACGCGACCGCTTTACGCGATCAGGTGCCTTGCCGCTTACGCAGCGTAGGCGTATTCGTAATCGTTATTGGCAATTACTTTTTTTGCCGCTTTTTACGAGGCCAGCGGCGCCTCGGCCTGCAACTCTGGTTTCTCCATCCACGTCGAAACCGGAACGCCCCCTATACACGCGCTCCAACAAGCGCAACTTTCATATAAGCGTTATCGATACCCTTGGCAAGGCCAGCTGGCAAAAAAACGGCTGCAAAAAGCAGCCGTTTCAAATCAGCCGTAAAACCCAAATTTAATCGAACTGATGGCGAAGGAATGCCGGCACTTCCAAATCCTCGCCCTCAAACGTCATGGCCTCTCGCCCCGGCACATGTGCGCCCCGCTGCTGCAATAGGCGTTCCTGATTCTTGGCGTATGGCGAGCGGATAATCCTGTCGTCATACCAGGTTTCAGTCGTCACGCGGCGCCGCGGCCTCTGGATATTCGCCTCTGCCTGCTCAGCAGGAGTCTCTTCCAGCTGGGGCGCCGGCCTCGGCGCTACGGGCGCGGCTTTTGGCGCGGCCTTGTTGAACTTTGTGACCCTTGCCGGAGAAATCACTTCTTCCTGAATCGGCTCCATTGGCTCAATGCCTGTAGCAATCACGGTTACCTGCAGCTCATCGCCCATTGAATCATCATAGACAATGCCGAAAATGATATTGATATCCGGATCATTGCCAGCCGCCTCGGCTATCAGGCAGCCGATCTCCTCCACCTCATCCGCGGTAATCTGGTCACTGGCGGTAATGTTGTAGAGAATTGCCTTCGCGCTCTCGAGAGATACTTCCTCAAGCAGGGGATTCATTATAGCCGCGCTTGTCGCATCGCGGGCGCGATTCTCGCCAGAAGCGCGGCCAGAGCCCATGAGGGCCATGCCCACCTTGCTCATGATAGTGCGGACATCAGCGAAATCGACATTGATCTCGCCAGGCTGGGTGATGACATCAGAAATGCCGCGCACTGCGCTGAACAATACCTCATCAGATTTTTTCAGCACCTGTGGCAGTGGCGTTTTCTGCGGCGTCATCGCCCGCAGGCGGTCATTGGGAATTATAATCAGGCAGTCCACATACTTTTTCAGCTTTTTCAGCCCCTGCTCGGCAGTATGCATCTTTTTAACGCCTTCATAGCCAAAGGGCTTAGTGACAACGCCAACAGTCAGCGCGCCCAGCTCTTTCGCGGCCTGGGCGATAACTGGCGCCGCGCCAGTTCCGGTGCCCTTGCCCATTCCGGCCGTAACAAAAACCATGTTGGCATCGCCAATGGCGTCGCGAATCGCATTTATTGATTCCTGGGCGGCATCGCGACCAACTTCCGGATTCGCGCCTGCGCCCAGACCGCCAGTAAGCTTTTCACCCAGCTGAATGCTCAAGGGAGCGCTAATCTTGTTTAAAGCCTGCGCGTCAGTATTCGCGCAAATAAACTGCACGCCTGTCAAATCTGAATCAATCATCTGTTTGACGGCATTGCCGCCAGCGCCGCCGACACCAATTACCTTGATCTTGGCATGGCCGGTGATTGTGGTATCGATGTCGTCAGCAATTGAGGTAGTCATTCCCGCTCCGATCTGGACAAATCCTGCCAGTTATAAAAATATTAAAGTTCCCTCTTCCTAAGATATATCCTGGAACCATTTTCTCATTTTAGCCAAAATACTCTCAAACATACCCGCTTCGTTATGCGACGCATAGCGCCCCCTGCCGGAATGGCCGGCCACCTTTTCCCTTTCCGCTCCATAGCGTAAAAGGCCTACGGCTGTTGAGCACTTCGGGCTATGCACCACATCCTTCAGCCCGCTAATCTGCAAGGGATAGCCAATACGGGTTGGCAGCCCAAAAATCTCCCGGCCAAGTTCAGCGCAGCCCTCCATCAGGGCCGCGCCGCCAGTGAGCACAATGCCGGCCCCAAGCATGTCCCTGTAGCCGGAACGAACCAGGATCTGGTCAACCATGCGCAGCAGCTCGTCCATTCGCGGCTCGCATATTTGCGCCAGCACCTGCCTGGAAACAGTATCAGGAGACCTGCCGCCAACGCGGGGCACTTCAATATATTCGTCCTGCTGCACAAGATCGCATAAGCAGCAGCCATACTTGATCTTGATCTTCTCAGCCGCAGCCAGCGG
>JAAUYW010000162.1 GCA_014804915.1 Desulfovibrio sp.
GCAGTGGGGCGAGTCAGGGGAATGCAGCGGCACTCTGACCCTGGTCTATGACCATCACAAGCACGATCTGGCGCGCAGGATCATGGCCATTCAGCATGAGAGCCATGATATCATTGTCGCCACCCTGCATGTGCATCTGGATCATGACAACTGCCTTGAAACTCTGGTGCTGAAAGGCGATGCCCGGGCTGTGAAGGCAACGGCGCAGGGCCTGGCTGCCTGCAAGGGCGTGAAATACGGAATTTTCAATCGCGCTCCCAATGGCCCGGATCTGCGATGAAGGAGCTGGCGGATGTGCAGGCCGGCGCTCCGGCCATTGACATTGCGATTGACCGCGTCGGCGTCCGGGGCCTGCGCTTTCCGCTGCGCCTGCGCGACCGCGCCCGCGGCATCCAGACTGTAACCGCCAGGGGCGCCCTGGGCGTGGATTTGCCAGCCTCAAGGCGCGGCACGCACATGAGCCGCTTTGTCGAAGTTCTCGATGCCTGGCAGGAGGAGCTGGGCTGCCAGTCAATGCGCAACCTGCTTGAGCGGCTGCGCGAAAGGCTGGGCAGCTCCCGCGCCTGGGCCAGTTTTGAATTCGCCTATCTGATGCGCAAGCCCGCGCCCGCAAGCGCAGGCGCAGCCGGCATGGCCTATGACTGCTCGGTAAGCGCGGAGCTGGCGGAGCAGCTGGCTTGCACGCTTGGCATCCAGGTGCCGGTAATGACTGTCTGCCCCTGCTCCCGGGCGATAAGCGCGGTTGGCGCCCATAGCCAGCGGGCGCTGATTCGCATGAAAATCCGCATTGAGCGCTTTGTCTGGCTGGAAGACGTGATCTTGCTGGCCGAGGCCGCAGGCTCCTCGCCGGTGTATCCGCTTTTGAAACGCGAGGATGAAAAATTTGTCACGGAGGCGGCGTTTGCAAGTCCCGCCTTTGTGGAGGATGTGGCAAGGCGCGTGGCTGCCAGTCTTGAGGCCCATCCCCACGCCCTGGCCTTTGAGGTGGAAGTTGAAAGCATGGAGTCCATTCACAATCACAACGCATTCGCAGTGATTCGCGGGGGCGCCGGCCAGTGAGCAACGCGCAGTTCATCCTGGAGGTGGCCGGGCTGCCAGTGCGGGTTACGCGCAAGCAGATCAGGAACATGTATTTGCGCGTTGACAGGGAGACTGGCGAAGCGCGGCTTTCAGCTCCGGCCGGACTGTCCCTGGAACAAATCAGGGCTTTCGCGCAAAAGCATGGCGAGTGGCTTGGCGATCGCGCCCGCAAGGCGAGGGAGCAGGCCAGGCCCGGGCCGCAGGGCATTCCCAGGATCCAGCCTGTCTGGGGCAGCCCCTGTCCTGTTGAATTGCAGGCTTGCCAGGGCAAGCGCTCAATTCGCCTGGCCGGGGGCAAAGTGCTGGTCGGGCTCCCTGATGAGCCGGATTTCGGGCAATGGCGTTCCATGCTGGATGCGTTTCTGGCAAGGCTCGCGCAGGCCGAAGCTCCGGCCCTGATAACGGCCTGGAGCGAAAGGCTGGAACTTTCCGTCCCGTCTTTTGGCATAAGGCGCATGAAAAGGCGCTGGGGCACGTGCTATCCGGCCAGAAAACGGATTATCCTCAATAGCGCGATCGCCATGTATCCGCTGGCCTGCCTTGAAGCGGTAATAGTGCATGAATTGCTGCATTTTCGCGTGCCGGATCACGGCCCCGCATTCGTGGCGCTCCTGGACGCGGCGCTGCCTGACTGGCGCAGGACAGATGAGCTGTTGCGCAGCGCGGCTTGCTGACTGGGCCTGGTTTCAGGCTGCGGGCCTGTAGCCGGACTGTTTCAGGATGGCGAGGATGGCCTCCGGATCATCCGGCGTGATCCAGATGGCGTCTTTTCTGCCCCTGAACCATGTCAGCTGGCGCTTGGCATAGGCGCGCGTATTGGCAAGCCAGAGCCTGCGGCATTCTTCCAGGCTGATGCGGCCCTGCAGATAGGCATGAAGCTCGGCGCAGCCAATGCCGCTCCAGCCTGGCGCAGAGCCATCCGCGCAGCTGGCAAGCGCCAGCCTCGCTTCCTCAATGGCGCCTTTGGCAAGCATGGCGTCTATGCGCCGCTCAAGCAGGGGCGCAAGCCCGGCCAGCGACACGGCAATCACCAGCAGGGGGCCTTTGGCCTGCGGCTTGCGGTGCTGATGCTCATGCCACCAGGAAAAGGCCTTGCCTGTCGCCAGGCAAACCTCAAGGCTGCGTAAAATCCGCTGCCTGTCATGCGGGTGGATTTTGGCCGCATAGGCAGGATCAAGTCGGCAGAGGCGCTCATGGAGATGGGCAAGCCCCTTGCTGGCCGCCTGCTCTTGCAGCGCAAGCGAAATCTCTGCCGGAACAGGCGGAATTTCGGCAAAACCATGCAATAGCGAATTGAAATAAAAGCCCGTGCCGCCAACCAGAAGCGGCAGCCTGCGCCGGGCGGTTATCGCGCGGCATACGGGCAGGGCGCGCCGCAGCCATTCGCCGGCGCTGAATTTCGCGCTGGCAGGCAGAAAGCCATAGAGGTGATGCGGCGCCTGCGCCCTCTGGCAGCTATCAGGCTGGGCTGTGACAATCGGGAAATCGGCGTAAACCTGGCGTGAATCTGCGTTTATGATCTCGCAATCAAAAAGCCGCGCCAGCCTGAGGGCAAGCTCTGTCTTGCCTGCGCCAGTGGGGCCGGCCAGACAGAGCACGGGCAGCGGCTCAGCTGACATCAGGCTGGCATGCGCCCTTGGCCGGGCCCAGTTTTGCCAGCAGCGCCTCGCGCACATTCTCGGGCACCAGGCCGCGGATATCCGCGCCGGCTGCTGCCGCGCTCTTGATCATGGTGGAGCTGATGTAGAGCCATTGATAGTCGGTCATCAGGAATACGGTCTGAATGTGGCGCTCAAGGCGCCTGTTCATCAGGGCAAGCTGAAATTCATATTCGAAATCTGATACGGCGCGCAGGCCGCGCAAAATCGCGGCCACGCCCTCCTGCCTGGCGAACTCGACCGTCAGGCCGCAAAATGGGCGCACCACGATTCCGGAATCATTCCTGAAAACCTCTTTTGCAAGCTCTACGCGCTCCTCAATGCTGAACAGCGGCTGCTTTGGCGTGTCAATGGCTATCGCGACAATGATGCGGTCAAAAACGCCGCGGCCGCGGCGCACCAGGCTTACATGCCCGTTTGTGAGGGGGTCAAATGTGCCCGGGTATAGGGCTGTTTTCATTGAGTTTCCAGATTTTTAACAGGGTTTGTCCAAAAAGCCGTTCCGCAACTGGCTCAAGAGCGGCCGGAACCGGGAAATCCAGGCCATTTTCCAGTTCGCCGATGACAAAAGCGCCAGGGCCAAGCCAGTTGCCGGAGATCAGGCGCTCCAGGGCCGGTTTGGCCAGATTGCGCCTGTAGGGAGGATCTACAAACGCAAGCCCGTACTGTCTGTCCGGCGTGCCAGCCAGAAACCGCAGCACATCCTGTCTGGCCAGGCGGCATCTGCCGGAGAGTGCGAAATTTTCGATATTGCGGGCCATCGCCCTGATCAGGATTTCCGAATTGTCCACAAAAGTGGCATGGGGCGCGCCCCGGCTCAGGGCTTCAAATCCCAGGGTGCCGCTGCCGGCAAAAAGGTCAAGGGCGGAAATCCGGGTCCAGTCAATGCCGCGGGCCTCAAGCATGGAAAAGAGCGCTTCGCGCGTCTTGCCCATTGCCGGACGCGTGCCCGAGCCCTGCGGCGTCCGGATTTCCCTGCCGGCCAGACAGCCCGAGATTATGCGCATTCCCGATTCTCCATGCCCAGGAAATATACTTTTTAATTCGGGATTTCAACTTGCAATGAGCCTGGCCAGGGCATAATACAAGCCAGGCAAGCCACAAGCTCTGGAGATCAAATGGCCCGCATTCTCTACGGCGTTCATGGCACCGGGCACGGCCATGCGATGCGCGGCCTCATTCTGGCCCGCAGCCTGCCCGGGCATGAATTTCTTTTTGTCGCCAATGACGACGCGCCAGCAGTGCTGGAGCCGGAATTTCAGGTCGCGCGCCTGCCCAATCTGGGCACAGCCTTCAAGAACTACCGCGTAGATCTGGCGGCGACAATCAGGCGCAGCCTGCCGCTTCTTGCCGGCTTTAGGAAATACGTGGCCAGGGCGCTGGACATTATCGGGCGCTTCAGGCCGGATGTCTGCATTACGGATCTGGAGCCGTTTGTGCCGGCAGCCGCAGCCAGGGCCGGCATTCCCTGCCTTACGCTGGACCATCAGCATACGCTCACGCTTTGCCGCCATAACCTTCCCGCCAGCCTGCTCTGGGATGCCGCCCTCCAGGGGCTTACCCCGCGCTTTCTCTTTCGGCCCACAGCCGCCAACCTGCTCATTTCCTTTTATCAGCCGCCAGTGCGCCCTGGCTGGAACGCGGCTGTAAAGCCGCCAATCCTGCGCCAGAAAACTCTCGGCCTTGTTCCAGAGTCTGGCGAGGATATTCTCGTTTACCAGAGCAATTCAAGGGACAGGCGCCTGCTTGATTTTCTGGCCTCCTCCACAAGGCGCGTCTGTCATGTGTATGGCTACGCGGAAACAAGCGCGAAGACCGGCAATATCGTTTTTCACAAGCGCGACGAGGATGAATTTGGCGAGCGCCTGGCAAAATGCGCCTATGTGATCATGGGCGGCAGCCATACCCTGATGAGCGAAGCCCTCTACCTGGGCAAGCCTGTTCTCTCCATACCCCTGCTTGCCATGCTTGAGCAGCGCATTAACGCGCTTTATCTGCAAAGGCTTGGCTACGGCATTCAGGCTTCCATGGCCGAGCTTGGTCCGGGGCTGCTTGCGGATTTTGAACAGCGGCTGCCGGAGTTCAGGCAGGCCATTGCCGCTGGCGATTTTTGCGGAAATGCGGCTGTATTCGCAATCGTGGACAAATTCGCCGCCAGCCGAAAATTGCCGCAGTTTGACTGAAAGCCGGCGCGCCGGCCTAACGCTCCCAATTCGGACTTTTTTTGGACGTTCCTGCCAAAAACACGTTGCAGTTGCAAGGCCTGCGGATTAATGTCTTTCCATATTTAAAGAGAACCTGTAGCAAAGAGGCTTGCAATGTTCCGCATTTTTTCATGCGCGCTGCTGACCCTGCTTCTGGGCGCATCGCTTGCTTTTGCCGCGCCTGTAACGCTCAAGCTCGGCCATATCGCAGAGCCCGAAAACGTCTATGGCCAGGGCGCCGATCATTTCGCCAAGCTTGTCAAGGAGCGCAGCAACGGCGAAATTGAAATCAAGGTCTATCCCTCCAGCCAGCTTGGCAACCAGCGCGATCTTGTCGAGGGCCTGGGTCTCGGCACAGTTGACATGACACTTACCGGCACCGCGGTGATGGGCAATTTTGTGCCTGAAGTCGCGGTGTTTGACCTGCCTTTCATATTCCGTGACGTAAACCATGCCTATAAGGCGCTTGACACAGTGGGCATGGATCTGGCCAAGGCCGGCGAGAAAAACGGCATGATCACCCTCGCGATCTGGGAAAACGGCATTCGCCACATGACCAACAACAAGCGGCCAATCAAGGGCCCGGATGACATGAAGGGCCTGAAAATGCGCGTGATGGAACAGCCGGTTTACATTGACATGATGAAGGCCCTGGGCGCGAGCCCGACGCCAATGGCAATGAGCGAGCTCTATACAGCCCTCCAAAAGGGTGTGATCGACGGCCAGGAAAATCCTCTCGGCCATATCGCCACCAAGAAATTCAATGAAGTCCAGAAATACCTTTCGCTCACTGGCCATACTTACGCCTCGGAGCCGCTTTTGATCAGCAAGCAGGCCTGGGACAAGCTGACGCCAGAGCAGCAGAATCTCATTCGCCAGGCCGCGATAGACACCCGCGACTGGGAACGCCAGCTCTGCCGCGACCTTGAGGGCAAATTCCTTGAGCAGATCAAGGCTGCCGGAACTACGGAAGTCAATGAGGATGTGGACAAGGAAGCTTTTGCCAGGGCTACCAGGGGCGCCTGGGACAATTACGTCAAGCGCTTTGGCGACAAGAACATCAAGGCCATCCAGGCCGTGCAATAGCCAGAATTCGGGGGATGGATCTGCCATCCCCCTTTTTTAGCCGGAGAGGCCCATGAGCGAAAGCAAAGGCCGCGGAAATTTCTTCTTCCGCTGGCTGGAACTGATTTTGAAAGCACTGGTCATAATTGGCAACGGCCTCATGCTGCTTCTAGTTTTTGGCCAGGTGATTACACGTTATGTTTTCAACTATACCCCCTCGTTTGGCGAGGAGCTGGCCCGCTATCTCTTCGTCTGGGTGGTCTTTCTCTCCCTCCCGCTGGTGGCCAGATATGGCGGCCACATGGCGATTGAAACGCTAACCAGCCGGGTGCATGGCGCAACGCTCAAATTTCTCAACATCATGGCTGACCTGTTCACAATCGCGTTTCTCGCCATCATGGTTGTCTGCGGCATCCAGATGGTGATGCGCACCTCCTACCAGACTTCGCCGGCAATGATGATTCCCATGTCCTGGGTTTATGCGGTCATTCCCTTTGGCTGCGCAGTGATGCTGCTCTATGTGGTCATGAACCTGATTGATGTTCTCAAGACGCCGGCAAACGCGCTGAAGCAGGAGCGGCCATGACTCTCTGGGTAATCCTGGTTTCCTTCATCCTTATTCTCTCCACTGGCGCCTCCATCGGCGTTGGCCTTGGTCTTTCCTCGGCCATCGTGCTCTACGCGGTGCTCGATATGCCGCTGGTTGTCGTTGTCCAGCGCATGTTCACATCAGTTGATTCCTTCTCGTTCATGGCAGTGCCTTTTTTCATGCTCGCCGGCGCGTTCATGAGCGAGGGCGGCGTAACGCGAAGAATTGTCGATTTTTCCATGGCGCTGGTAGGCGCGCTTGCCGGCGGCCTGGCTCTGGTGGTCGCTGTCGCCGGAATGTTCTTTGCCGCGCTCTCCGGCTCTTCAGCCGCCACAACAGCGGCAATTGGCGCCTCCATGATTGATGAAATGGAAAAGCGGGGCTATCCGCGCTCTTTCGCAGCTGCGGTAGTCGCCTCTGGCGGCACTGTGGGCATTGTCATTCCCCCTTCAATAACCATGGTGGTCTATGGCTCCATAGCCAACACCAGCATTGCCGACCTGTTCATGGCGGGTTTTGTGCCTGGCATCCTGATGGGCGTGGCCATGTGCATAACCAGCTGGATCATTTCCAAAAGAAATGGCTACAAGGGCGAGGGCAGTTTTTCAATCCTGCGCATGCTGCGCACCACCAGGGATTGCTTCTGGGCCCTGATGATGCCGGTGATCATCCTGGGGGGCATTTACTCGGGCCTGTTCACGCCTACGGAGGCGGCCGCTGTCGCTGCTGTCTATGGCGGACTGGTGGGATTTTTCATTTACCGCGAGCTGCATTTCAGGGATCTTTCGCGCACCTTGCTCAATGCGGCCTATAATACCACCATGATCATGTTCGTGGTCGGCGCGGCCAACCTGTTTGGCTGGATTCTCACGAATGCCCAGGTGCCGCATATGCTGGCCGAGAGTTTTACAAACCTCACCTCGAGCCCGCTCGTATTCCTGATGCTGGTCAATCTCCTCCTGCTCTTCATAGGCACGTTGATCAACGCCTCGGCTGCCATTGTCATTCTCACGCCAATTCTGCTGCCTGTCGCCCTTGGCCTTGGCATTGATCCTGTCTTTTTTGGCGTGCTGATGGTGATCAATCTTGCGATTGGCTGCATCACCCCGCCAGTTGGCCTGGATCTTTTCGTGGTTTCCTCGATAACCGGCATCTCGATAGACAAGGTTACGGCCAGGGTAATTCCCTACCTGCTCGTCCTCCTTGGCGTGCTGGTCATCTTCACCTGGTTCCCATCCATTATAACTTTCATGCCAGCCCTGATGAAATAAATCCCGGAGTTTCTTCGGTCGTAAAGCAGCTTCTTTAATAAATGCGACTATGTTTAAAATATAAGGTCGCTGTCTATAAAGGGCAAAAAGGGCGTCCATTCTTTTCAGAATAAACGCCTTGTCATTAGCTGGCAGGATATGGTTATGGCTGGGTCAGTTAGCTTTGGCTTCTTTGTCCGCCTCCTCAAATACCTCCTTCGCTGCAAAAAGCGCATTTAAGGCGGCTGGAAAACCGGCATATACCGCCATCTGCATTAAAATTTCTGTAATTTCAGTTCTCGAGCATCCAACATTCAGGCAAGCGCGAAGGTGGATTTTAAGTTGCGGCCGCGCATTTCCCAAAGCTGCCAAAGCCGCAATGGTTGCAATTTCTCTCGTTTTAAGATCCGCTCCCTTTCTGGAGTAAATATCTCCGAATGGAAATTCTATGAGATACTTTCCAAAGTCTGGGGCAATATCCTGTAATGTTTCAACAACCTGTTGTCCGGCATTTCCATCAATTTGGCTGAGCATGGCCAACCCAGTTTCAAAACGTGTTTTATCACTCATTTTTCATCTCCACACGTTGAATTTTTCCATCTCCCCAGGTCGCTACAATAATTTTGTAACAGCCCCCTTTAAAACCGGACACATTCCTGCCAGGAGGTAAGGACTATGTCTGGAAGTGATATTGGAACTGATACAACCGTGCCTGTGGAAATTATCGAGACGGTGCCGCGAAAGCGCTGGACGCCAGCTCAAAAAATGAGCATGGTTGAAGAGAGTATGAAGCCGGGGAATTCAGTATCGAGAATAGCGCGCCAGAATGGGATTTCTCCAGCTCTTCTCTATAAATGGCGCAGGCTTATGCTGGAAGGAGGTTCCATAGCTGTGGAAGCAGATGAGCAGGTGGTAAGCATGTCTGAAGTGAAGGCATTAAAGAAACGGATAAAAGAACTGGAAAGATCTTTGGGGCGCAAAACGCTTGAAAATGATATTCTCAAGGCGGCTGTGGAACTTGGACGCAAAAAAAAACTGATCTCGCCCGCACCCTTGTCAGGGATAGAGGGTTTCGAATAGGAGCGGTAGCAAAAGCGCTTTCTGTTGCTCGCTCAAATCTTTATGAGAGACTGGATAATTTGACGCCTGTAAGACGACAACGGAAGAATGTATCGGATGGTGATCTTTTGCAAAGGATTATGGCAATCGTGGATGAAAGACCAACCTATGGTTATCGCCGGGTATGCGCCGTACTGGGAAGGCAATTGAAGGAATCCGGATGTGCGGCTGTGAATCATAAACGTATATACCGGCTTATGAAACAAAATGATCTGTTGCTTGTCCGCAACGGGATGAGACATGAAAAGCGTGCGCATACAGGTAAAATCATAACGGCAAAGAGCAATCAGCGGTGGTGCAGCGACGGCTTTGAGCTTGTTTGTAAAAATGGTGAAAAAGTCAGGGTAATTTTTGTTTTGGATTGTTGCGATCGTGAAGTAATTTCAATAGTAGCTTCGACTGGAGGCTATACGGCTGACATGGCTCAAAGCGCATTGCTTGGTGCGATAGAAAACAGATTTGGGACACAGCAAGCGCCTCACTGGCTTGAATGGCTGACAGATAATGGCTCATGCTTCATAGCAAAAGAAACGCTTTTATTTGCGCGTTCGGCAAGGATTATAAACTGCTTCACGCCAGTTCGGAGTCCGGAGAGCAATGGCATGGCAGAGTCGTTTGTAAAAACCGTGAAGCGGGATTATGCGAGTGTCAATGATCTTGTAGATGCCAGGCAAGTAATGGCAATGCTTGAAAAGTGGGCCGAGGATTACAATGAATATGCGCCACATAAAGGACTGGGCTGGCTTTCGCCGCGGCAATTTAGACGCGCCGCTACTGGAAATTTCCTCGGAGCCGCGCGTGTCTCCAAAGCCGCGTAAGCGTACCAAATGCAAGACCGCGCAAGCGCCCGAAGGGTTCAGTCTTGCATTTGGGAAGCAGAGCGGCAAAGACACGCATAAGCGGTCCAGGAAATTTCCTTGGTGAGCGCAAAAAAAAGACTCTTAAAAATTGTCCGGTTTAAGAGGGGCTACTCCACGGCATTCCTACCTTGAATTCGTAAATTCCGCTCAACACCTTCATCGAGCCTGAAAAAATTTTCAAAAACTTTATCAAATCTGTGGGGCATGGTGTGGGGCAAATTTGCCCCACAAACAAAAAAGGAGCCAGATTTTACTCTAACTCCTTGAATTTACTTGGCGTCCTCAAGGGGATTTGAACCCCTGTTGACGGCGTGAAAGGCCGTTGTCCTGGGCCGACTAGACGATGAGGACTTTATGGCTGGGTTACAAGGACTCGAACCTTGATTATCGGA
>JAAUYW010000163.1 GCA_014804915.1 Desulfovibrio sp.
AGGCAAAATCGGCGCCAATATCTGGCCGCCGGCCAGCCGCCGCTATGAGGAAATTCCAAAGGGCGCGCTGGTTGACGCCGAAGGCCATGCGGATATTTACAAGGAGCGTCTCCAGTTCAATATCCGCTGGCTTGAGCTGCTTGATCCCGAAGACCAGGCCTACGAATCAGTCGCCGAATTTGCGCCGGTTGGCAAGTATGACCCGGCCCTCCTGTTCAGGGAGCTGCGCCAGCTCTGCCGCAGGGAGCTGAAGCACCAGCCGCTGCTGGATCTGCTGGAGGCGGTTTTCGGCGATCCCGGCCTGCGCAAGCAGCTTCTTCTTGCTCCGGCAGCCAAAAGCGTGCATCAGGCGTACGCCGGCGGCCTGCTCGAGCACACCCTGAATGTGGCGAGAATCTGCCTTGCCCTGGCGGATCTCTATCCCGGGCTGGACAGGCAGATTCTCCTGGCTGGCGCGGCGCTGCATGATCTGGGCAAGATTCGCGAATATGACGCCGGCGTGGTCATTGACTACACGCAGGCAGGCCAGCTTCTCGGCCATACCTTTCTCGGTCTTGAAATCCTCGAGCCCTTTCTTGCCGCAAGCCATCTGGAAGAAGGCCTGAAAGAGCATCTCAAGCATCTCATCCTGAGCCATCATGGCGAGCATGAATACGGCGCAGCCAGACTGCCGCAAACCATCGAGGCGTTCGCGCTCCATCACGCGGACAACCTGGACGCAAAGCTCGATATCTGCATGGCGAGCTTTCCGGACCAGAGTCAGCGTCCGGCCTGGAGCCCGCGCATTCCCTGGCTGGAGCGCGCGATTTTTCTGCCAGTCAGAACTCCGGCTCCGGATGATGACGAAAGCTGCGGCGCCCCGGATGTGAAAAAGAGGGATGGCCAGGCAATCATGGGCAGCCTGATCTAGGCGGTTTTGCAATGCCCGAAAGAGTGATGGAATGCCAGCGCGGAAAAGGGGAGAGCATGTTTGTTACTTTTGAGGGAATAGAGGGCGCTGGCAAATCCACCATGATGAATTTGCTTGCCAGGCATATGCGGGCGCATGGAAATACGCCGGTGCTGACGCGCGAGCCTGGCGGCAGCCAGCTTGGGCGGCACCTGCGCGCGATGCTGCTTGATTCAAGGCAGGGGGCGTTGACAATGCAGGCGGAATTATGCCTCTTTCTTGCGGATCGGGCCCAGCACCTTGCGGAAGTTGTGCGGCCTGCGCTCCAGGCGGGCCAAAGTGTGCTCTGCGACCGCTATATTGATTCCACGCTCGCCTATCAGGGCTATGGCCGCGGCATGAATCTCGACGAGCTGTGCCAGATGAACCTGATCGCCTGCGAGAAGCTTTTGCCTGACCTGACCATTTTGCTTGATCTGCCTGTGCAGACAGGCCTTGCCCGCGCTGGCAGGCGCAACCGCAAGGAAGGAACAGTGATTTCTGAAGGCCGGTTTGATTCCGAGAGCCTTGATTTTCATGAGCGCACGCGCAAGGGCTATCTGGAGCTTGCGGCCCGAGAGCCCGGGCGCATCAGGATAATAGACGCTGGCAGGGACGCGGATGCGGTATTCGCGGACTGCCTTGCTGTCATGGAAAATTTCGCCCTTTGACAGGAGTAGCCATGCCGGAAATCTATGAGATAGAGATATCAGGTTCAGCGCCGGTCTTCAGGAGCGCCGAAATCCGGCTGCCTGATTATGTGTTTTCAGCCAGATTCGATCCAACCAGCGCGCCTGGCAATGTCAGCGTTGTCTGCAGGATGGGCGCGCCGGACGAGTGCCACTGCGTCATTTTCAGAATGGAAAAGGAGGCCGGCGGAATTTTCGCCTTGCACGATTCTGGCGAGATCATGTTCGTCGCAGTCGCGAAAACGAATCTGGCGTATGCGATAGCCAAGGGCTTTTTTGGGGAACTGATCGCAAATTCGCGCTCTGGCCTGGAGATTTTCGAGCAGATGGGCGACGAAGATGATTGAGCCGCTGGCTGCCAGCCGCAATCTTGGCGTAATCTTCTTTCCGGCGTTTGACTGGGCGATTGGGCCGACGCATCCGGAGCGCCAGGAGCGGCTGCTTTATACGCGCGACCAGCTGCATGAGGAAGGCCTGTTTGACATTCCCGGAATCAGCGAATACCGGCCCGCTTTCGCCAGCTACGGGCAGCTTGAGCGCACGCATTTCCTGCTGCCCGGGCCCGAGGCCGTAGTCACCGAATCCCATCTCGCCGCAGCGGGCGGCGCGATTACTGCTGCCAGGCTGGTGATGGAGAAAAAGGAGGACAGGGCCTTTGCGCTTGTCCGGCCGCCAGGGCACCATGCAATGCGGGTTGTGCACGGCAACCGCGGCTTCTGCAATATCAACAACGAGGCGGTCATGGTCGAGTTTATCCGCGACCGCTACCCGCATCCATCCGGCAGGCCGCTCAAAATCGCCATAGTTGACACGGATGTGCATCATGGCGACGGCTCGCAGGATATTTTCTGGAATGATCCGCATACCCTTTTCATCTCGCTGCACCAGGACGGGCGCACCCTTTATCCTGGCACCGGCTTTCTGGAGGAATATGGCGGCCCGGGCGCGCGCGGGCGCACAATCAACATTCCCCTGCCTCCAGGAACAGCTGACACAGGCTACCTGTTCGCTGTCAGAAACGCTGTTCTGCCCATTCTCGAAGACTTCAGGCCGGATCTGATCATCAATTCGGCAGGCCAGGACAACCATTTCACAGATCCGCTCGCGAACATGAAGCTCTCGGCCCGCGGCTATGCCGAGCTGAATAGCGCGCTCAATCCGGATATCGCAGTGCTTGAAGGCGGCTATGCGATTCGCGGCGCGCTTCCCTATGTCAACCTCGGCATTTGCCTCGCGCTGGCTGGCATTGCCGCCTGGGAAGAGATTCGCGAGCCTTCCTGGAGCGAAAAAGTGATACGCCAGAATCCGGAAGTTACCGCATATATTGAAAAACTCTGCGATTCCGTGCTTGACCTGTATTTCAATCCCCCGGCACTGCCATCCGAAGGCAGGCGGGAAGGCGACTGGTGGACGCGCGACAGGCAGGTGTTTTATGATACCGATATGCTGCGCGAGCGCCAGAAGGAGAGCTGGAAACTCTGCGAGGCCTGTTCCGGGCTGCACAGGATCGAAACCAGCTCCGAGCGCGTCAGGCCGTCGCTTTGCGTGCATATCCCAAGGCATGCCTGCCAGGAATGCAGGGCGCAAGGCGAACAGCTGGCTGCCGAAGCCGCGGAACTGGGCAAATACGCGCATGTCAAATTGCTTGATGGGGACAAGATCATGCCGGATTCTCTTCCGGAAGTGAAAGATTACGATTACCAGGACTGAAAATGGCGAAAATACTGATTATTGGCGCAGGCGGCGTGGCAGGCGTGGCAGCGTACAAATGCGCGGAGGCCGCACAGAAAACAGGCGTTTTTGATTCCGTCGCGCTCGCAAGCCGCACTCTCGTCCGCTGCGAGGCCGTAGCCGCGAATGTCAGAAAAAGGCTTGGCTATGACATTCCGGTCTTCCAGGTGGATGCCGACGACGCGCCCGCCCTCTGTGAGCTCCTCAGGCGCGTCAGGCCGGACATCGTCCTCAATCTCGCGCTTCCCTACCAGGATCTGCATATCATGGATGCCTGCCTGGCCTGCGGCGTCAATTATGTGGATACGGCCAACTACGAGCCGCGCGATACCGCAAAGTTTGAGTACAAATGGCAATGGGCCTATCGCGAGCGTTTTCAGGAGGCCGGCCTGATGGCCCTGCTAGGCAGCGGCTTTGACCCTGGCGTGACCAACGTGTTCGCAGCCTGGGGCCTCAGGCACAAGCTGGATGCCATCCATGTGCTGGACATCATCGACTGCAACGCCGGTAGCCACGGCCAGGCCTTTGCGACAAATTTCAATCCTGAAATCAACATCCGCGAGGTGACAGCCCGCGGCCGCTATTTCGAGCATGGCGAGTGGGTGGAGACAGATCCGCTTTCCTGGGCCATGGAGGTGGATTTTCCGGACGGCATTGGCAAGAAGCGCTGCTATCTCATGTTTCATGAGGAGCTGGAATCCCTGTCCATCAATCTGCCGGGCTTGCGGCGGGCGCGTTTCTGGATGACATTTTCCGAAAGTTACCTGAATTATCTGCGCGTGTTTGAAAGCGTGGGCCTTACCGGCATCAAGCCTGTCAGTTTCAGGGGCGCGGAAATTGTGCCCTTGCAGTTTCTGGCAGCGCTGCTGCCTGATCCCGCCTCCCTTGGCAGGCACAGCAGCGGCAAAACCTGCATTGGCGACGTGCTCACCGGCCTGAAGGACGGCGCGAAAGCCTGCTGCTATATATACAATATCTGCGATCATGCCAGATGCTTTGAGGAAACCGGCAGCCAGGCCATTTCCTACACTACTGGCGTGCCGGCCATGATTGGCGCCAAGCTGATGGCTGAGGGCGTCTGGCGCAAGCCTGGAGTCTGGAATCTGGAGCAGCTTGATCCGGATCCGTTCATGGAAAACCTCAACCAGTACGGGCTGCCCTGGCAGTGCGTTGACCGCGATCCCGCACAGTGAGCGCCTGCGCCGATTTTCTGCTTGGCGGTTCCGGCCCGGACTCTCCCTGTTTTGCGATTGACGCCGACAGGCTGCGCGAAAATGAAAGGATCCTGGCAGGCATCGCCAGCTCATCAGGCGCGAAGATTTTACTGGCCCTGAAAGCCTACGCCTGCTGGCCGACCTTTCCACTGCTCTCTGCCAGATATGAGGGCTGCCTGGCTGGAACCTGCGCAAGCTCCGTGCACGAGGCCAGACTTGGACATGAGGAATTTGGCGGCGAGACCCATGCCTTCGCAGCCGCCTGGACTGAAGCCGAGATCAGGGAGCTGGCCGGATTCGCTGACCATCTGGTTTTCAATTCGCTGGCGCAGTGGCGCAGATTCCGGCCCCTGATTCGCGAGGCGCAAAAAACGCGTCCGGAAATCAGGTGCGGATTGCGCGTAAATCCGGAGCATTCCGAAGGCGCGGCGGCGATCTATAATCCGTGCAGTCCAGGCTCGCGCCTGGGCATAAGGCAAAGGGAGCTTGAACAGGCGACAGCTGAAGACTGGGAGGGCATTTCCGGCCTGCATTTTCACACTCTCTGCGAGCAGAACGCGGACGCCCTCGCCCACACGCTGGAGGCGTTTGAGGCCAGGTTTGGCAAATACATTCCGCGGCTGGAATGGCTGAACTGGGGCGGCGGGCATCACATAACGCGCAGGGATTACAGGCGCGAGCTGCTCATCGACCTGATCAGGGACTGGCGCGCCCGCTACGGCTGCGAGATTTATCTGGAGCCTGGCGAGGCTGTGGCGCTTGACGCCGGCTGGCTGCTGGCGACTGTTCTTGATGTGGTTGAGGCGGACATGCCTGTGGCGATTCTGGATGTGTCCGCAGCCTGCCACATGCCGGATGTGCTGGAAATGCCCTACAGGCCCGAGGTCTGGACAATGGAGGCGGGTGGGCCCGAAAAAGCGGGCATGGCCGGTGAAAAGGCCTGGACTTGCCGCCTTGCAGGCAAATCCTGTCTTGCCGGCGATGTCATTGGCGAATATTCTTTTGCGAACAGGCTGCATTCAGGCCAGAGGCTGGCGTTTGCCGACATGGCGATCTACAGCATGGTCAAGGCTACGACCTTCAATGGCTTGAACTTGCCCTCAATCGGAATTTGGGATTCTGAAACAAAACCGCATTTCAGGCTGTTGCGTGAATTTGGTTATGGGGATTTCATAAACAGGCTCGCGTGAATGTGAAGTGGAGTCGCAGGGTGTTGCTTGACAAGCGGGCTTTAAACTCCGATTATTTGCGCGCGAAACGGGATAAACCAGGTCTTTAAAACAAGGACATATGCATGAGAACAAAAATTGTCGCCACTATTGGACCGGCGTCCAATACCAAGGAAAAATTGAAAGCCCTGGTCGAGGCTGGCGTAAGCGTGTTCAGGCTGAATTTTTCACATGGCTCGGCTACGGATTTTGTTCAGATAATCAATAGCATTCGGGAAGTTGAAAAAGAGCTGGATCGTCCGATCACGATCATGCAGGATCTTTCCGGGCCCAAGATTCGCCTTGGCGTGGTGCCGGAAGGCTCCATTCAGGTGAGCAAGGGCATGGGGCTGCTGCTCGGGCCATCGGCAAAGCATAGCCATGAGATGCCCTATCTGCCTTTTGACCATGACGAGATTACCGAAACCCTGGTGCCAGGCGACAGGATGGTGCTTGCTGACGGCGGCCTGCAATTTGAGGTGCGCAAAAGGCGCGAAGACGGCCTGGTTGTGCTGGAGGCGGAAAATGAGGGCATTGTCACATCGCGCAAGGGTCTGGCCCTGCCAGGCAAGGCCACGCGCGTAAAGGCGCTCACGCCCAAGGATATCAAGGACCTTGAGGACGGCCTCAAGCTCGGCGTGGACGCCGTCGCCATCTCGTACGTCCAGACAGCGGACGATGTGCGCGAGGCAAAAAAGATAATCGCCAAATCCGGACGCAAGATACCGGTAGTAGTCAAGCTGGAGCGCCAGGCAGCTGTTGACAATCTCAAGGACATTCTTGCCGAGACGGAT